>NZ_JBEPYQ010000027.1:0-69582 GCF_041641335.1 Cohnella sp.
GCTGGGAGAAGCGCACGCCTTGCAGTTCTATCGGGCCTGCAAGCATGCCGCGGAGAAAATCGCCGATATCGCGGAGAGGCTGCCCCGAGACGTCGGGTTCAAACGGCGCAGCAGTCTCTATTATGCGTCCAATGAGGACGATGCGAACGCCCTTCGCGCGGAATACGAGATGCTGTCGCGGAGCGGCTTCGATTCCGATTGGTGGGACGAGGAACGAATCGCGGCGCATTTTCCGTTCCGCAAAGCAGCGGCGATCGTCACTCGCGGCGACGCCGAGGTCAATCCTTACCTCTTCGTGCACGCGCTGGCCGAAGAAGCGGTCAAACAAGGCTTACGGCCGTACGAGCGTACGAAAATGCTCGATGTTCGGCCGGCGGAGCGCGGATATGTCGTGCGGACCGGCAACGGCTCGATCGAAGCGGAGCATGTCGTGTACGCGGTCGGATACGCACCGGAAACGGCCGGAGGACGCTGGATGAAAGCTCGGCTCAAACGCTCTTACGCGATCGTGACGAGCCCTCTTCCGTCACTGGCCGAATGGCATGAACGGATGTTGATCTGGGAGACGGCCCGGCCTTATTTGTATGCCAGAACGACGGGGGACAACCGGATCGTTATCGGAGGATTGGACGAAAACGTTCGCCAGCCCCTGCTCTCGGAGCATGAGCTGCGCGCGCACTCGATGCGATTGCTGTCCGAGCTTCGCCGGTTATTCCCCGGATATTCTCCGGACATTCGCTGGGAGTGGAACGCGACGTTCGGGGAATCGGCGGACGGACTGCCCTGGCTCGGCGAAGATCCCGAACGCCCCGGTCAGCATTATTGCCTGGGATACGGAGGGAACGGAACGATCTACAGCTGCATGGGAGCGGAAATCATACGCGACCGTATTCTCGGCTTGCCGAACCCGATCGGGCGTATCGTCCGTCCGGATCGCGCCGTCGCCTCCTCCGTATAGCCCGATCTTCTCGCAAAGCAGCCCCTTGGCGCTCCGCGTATCGCGGTAAATCGCCAAGGGGCTGCCAGGCCAGGCCGTCTATGTCTGTTCTCTGACTCCGTCAGTCCGGCGTTGTCGCGCCCGCCTGATTGAGGATGCGCCGCGCTCCGATCTCTCGGGAGCCGTCGACGACGAGCAAGTATCCGCCGCTGTCGATCGCTTCCGCGCATGATCCGCAATAACGCTCCGGAATTCCGATCGCGGCCAGCACGTCCTCGGTGCCGTCGTTGCCGCCGACGTCGCTCGCCGCTACCACGACTCCGGGCGCCGCGTTTCCTACCGTCAAGTTGCCCGCGGGATAGGCGGATAGCGGAGCGACGCCCGCCACCCACTCTTCGTCGTAATCGCGGCGCCGGGTCGCCTGGATTTCGTACAGTTCCTCCAGGTTCACGTCGGGACTGGACGCAAGGAGCGGAGCGTTCTCCCGGTTGCCGACGACGACGCGAACGTCCGCCGACTCGGCTCCGGCCTCCCGAAGCATCCGAATCCCTTCCAGCACCCGATCCTCCTGCCCGAATATTCCTACGTTAACCGTCATAAGTATCCCTCCGTTCAAGTCGGATTTTGACTTCATCATTGGTATACCCTGAGCGGCGCGCTTTGAACCGGCGAACGGCTCACAGTTGCTTGCGGTAGATCCGGTGCGTATCGTTCCACGTCTCGTAACGTTCCGCCATCGGCGTAAACGCGAGCGACTCCTTGCCCCCCAGCACGAGAAATCCTCCGGGGGCCAAGCTCTCGTAAAACAATCCATGCACCTGATTCGTCAGCTGCGGATTGAAGTAAATCATGACGTTGCGGCAGAAGACGACATGAAACTCGTTAAAGGAGCTGTCCGTCACCAGATTGTGGCGGGCGAACACAATTTTCTCCCGTAGAAAAGGCTTGAGCATTACGATGCCGTGATTGGAGGCGTAATAAGCGGAAAAATCCCGCTTCCCTCCGGCCGCTTGGTAATTTCTCGTATACTGCTTCATCCGGTCGATCGGAATCATGCCGTCCCGAGCTCTCTGCAAGGCGTCCTCATTAATGTCCGTCGCGTAGATTCGCGTCTTGTCGAGCAGCCCTTCCTCGTGCAGCAAGACGGCCAATGAGTATACTTCTTCTCCGGTCGAGCAGCCCGCGTGCCAGATACGCACGAACGGAAGCCGCCGCAGCACCGGGGCGACGTCTCTGCGAAAGGCCAGAAACATCTCCGGATCCCGGAACAGCTCCGTCACGGGAATGACAAGATCGCTCAGCAGCCGACGAAAGGCGTCCGGGTCACGCAGGACGCTGCCAAGCAGCGAGGAGATGTCGGGCAGCCCTTCCAGCTTGAGCCGATGCCGGATGCGACGGTAGATGGACGGATGCGCATAATTGCGAAAATCGTAGCCGTACCTCTGATAGATGCCTTCCAGCAGCAGGGCGGTCTCTATTCTCTCCAGCTCGTCGTCCTGGCCGTTCCTGGCGCTTCGATTGTCCCGGTCGTTCCGGTTATCCCGTTCCGTCATCGGTGCAGCCACACTCTCATCAAGGATAGCAGCTGGTCCGTGTTCACCGGCTTCGTAATGTAGTCGGACGCTCCCGCTTCGATGCATTTGTTGCGGTCGTCCTTCATCGCCTTGGCCGTGAGCGCGATGACGGGCAGATTGCTCCACTCGGGATTTTGCCGAATGCGCCTCATCGTCTCGTACCCGTCCATCTCGGGCATCATAATGTCCGTAAGCACCAGGTCGATGCCGGACTCCGTCTCCAGCTTGCCCAGCGCTTCGATTCCGTTCTCCGCGGTCAGCACCTTCATGCCGCGATGCTCCAGCACGCCGGACAGGGCGAACACGTTGCGCACGTCGTCGTCGACCAGCAAAATCGTCTTGCCCTCGAACGCGTCCTCGCCCCGGTTCAGCTTGCCGAGCAGCTTGCGCTTGTCCTCCGGCAGATCGGTTTCGACCCGATGCAGGAACAGCGCCGTCTCCTCCAGCAAACGCTCCGGAGATCTGACGTTCTTCAGCACGATCGAATCGGCGAAATATCTCATTTTCCTCAGTGTCCGTTCATCGTCTTCGCTGTCCGAATGCACGATCACCGGGATTTTCAGCAGCTCGGCGGATTGCTGCATCTTCCTCAGCAGCTCGGCGCCCGTCTCGTCCGGAAGACCGGAATCCATCACGATGCAATCAAACGTCTCCTCCTGCAGCCGCTCCCAAGCGTCATCCGCATCGCCTACGGCGGTGACGGCAACGTCGTCGTGAACGATGAGCTCGGTCAGGCTCCGTCGCGTCTCCTCGTCCCGCTCGATCAGCAGCAGGCGCTTGGGCATCCGGTCGAGCACCTCGCGGATGCTCACGAACACTTTCTCCAGCTGCTCCCTCGTAGCGGGCTTCCGGAGATGATCGATCGCGCCCATGCGCAATCCGTGCGTGGACTGCTCGGTCACGGAGATGACGTGCACCGGAATGTGGCGCGTCGCTGGATCGTTCTTCAGCGCGCTCAGGACGGACCAGCCGTCCGTCACCGGAAGCTGGATGTCGAGCAGAATCGCGTCGGGCTTGATCGCCTTCGCCGCTTCCAGCCCTTCGTCCCCCTGCAGCTCGACGATCGCCTTGAAGCCGCGCGAGCGAGCCATCTCAAGCAGCACCTTGGCGAAGTTGACGTCATCCTCGACGATGAGCAGCACTTTGTCTTCCGGCTCCAGGGAGGCCCGGTCGTCCTCGGGCCTGCCCGCCGGTTCGGGGCCGTCCGGCTGCTCCGCCGCGACGGCCGTTAATTCGGCCGCGGCGTCAGCCGGATGCGAAGCGGCGTATTCTTCGCCGCCGTTCGCCGATTGGGCCGCGCCCGTCGGACCCGAATAGGTTTCGGGAACGACGAGCGTGAACGAGCTGCCCTTGCCGGGTTCGCTCTCCAGATGAATCCAGCCTCCGAGCAGATAGGCGAGCTCCCGGCTGATCGTCAAACCCAATCCCGTGCCTCCGTATTTGCGGCTCGTCGTCCCGTCCGCTTGGCGGAACGCCTCGAAGATCAGCTCGCTCTTGTCCTCCGCTATTCCGATGCCCGTGTCCGCTACCGACAGCGCAACGTATGCCGCCCCCTCGTCCAGTCTGGACGGGTCCAGTTCGCGCGGATAAGGCCTGCGCAGCGTCAGCGACACCGATCCCGCTTCCGTGAATTTGATCGCATTGGACAGCAGGTTGCGCATGATCTGCTTCAGCCTGTAGCCGTCCGTCCGGATCGACTCCGGAACGTCGCCCTCGCGGGCAAAGCCGAACGACAGCCGCTTGGCGTCGGCGAGCGGCCGGTGCTGGTGCTCCAAGAACGCCCACAGATCGTCCAGAACCATCCACTCCGGCTGGACCTCCATCTTGCCCGCGTCCATTTTCGACAAGTCCAAAATCTCGTCGATCATCTTCAGCAGGTCGGTGCCCGACAGATGAATCGTCTTCATGTACTCCTGCTGCTTCTCCGTCAAGTTGCCTTCCCGGTTTTCCGTCAGGAACTCCGACAGAATGAGCAGGCTGTTCAGCGGAGTTCTCAGCTCGTGCGACATGTTCGCCAGAAACTCCGACCTGTATTTGGTCGTCAGCGCGAGCTGCAGAGCTTGGCGTTCCAGCTCGGCGTTCGCCTGCGCGATCTGCTTGTTCTGCAGCTCCATGCGCTCTACATGCTGCTCCAGCGCAACCGTCTTGAGCGTCAGCTCCCGGTTCGCGTGCTCCAGCTCTTCCTGCTGCTGCTGCAGCCGCTGCTCCGATTTCTTCAAGTCGCTCTGGCGCTTCTCCAGCTTGTCGTTCGTCTCCCGCAATTCCTCCTGCTGGCATACCAGTTCCTCGGATTGAACCTGCAGCTCTTCGGTCATCGCCTGGGATTCCCTCAGCAGTTCCTCCACGCGGCGACGGGAACGGATATTGTTCAGAATCGTGCCCAGCTTCTCGCACAGCGCTTCCAGAAGCTCGCGGCTCTCGGGAGTGAAGGACGTGAAGGATGCCAGCTCGACGACTCCGATGACCGCATCGTCGTACACGACGGGATGCACGATCAGGCTTCCGGGCTCGATCTCTCCGAGCCCGGAACCGATCTTGAAATAACCGCTCGGCACCTGCTCGACAGCGATCGGCCTGGCGTCCCGGAAACATTGCCCGGCCAGCCCTTCTCCGGAACGTATCGCCTTCGGAACGGCGGCGCCTTCCCCTCCGTCCCCCGTCGCCGTCGCGTAAGTTCCGGCCAGCTCCAGACGCGAGTCGTCCGAGGAAGACTCGGACAAGTAGATCAAGCCGTGGGAGGCGCCGAGCACGGGAGCGAATTCGGCGACGAAGGACTGGGCGACGCTCTTCGCATCGGAGCCTTCCTGCAGCAGCTCCGTCACTCGGGCCAGCTGGGCGTTGATTCTGGCCTGCCTCTTCTGAACTTCCGCCAACCGGGCCTCGCGGTCGTTCTTCTCCTGCAAATCCAAGGCGATTCGCTTGAACAGAAATGCCAGCTCGCCCAGCTCGTCCTTGCTCTGGACTTCGATGCGGGCGAAGCTGCGCAACCGCCCTCTGGAGAACCGATCCGCCATTCGTCCGAGCAGGTTCAGTCCCCGGTTAATGCTCGGAAACACCCACATTACGATTGCCAGCCCCAGCAGCAGGCCGATCGCCGTCAACGCGGCCACCATCCGTACCGACCAATCGTACGTCGTCTTGGAATCCGCCATCTCCTCCCGCAAGGAAATTTCCTGAACGGACACGAGCTCGTCCATCAGATCGATGACGTCGCGCTGTTCGCCGCGCAGCTTGTCGGCATACAGCAGCTTCGCTTCTTCGATCTTGCCCTCGTTGACATAGGCGATAAACTGCCTGACCGTAACCCCGTACCGTTCGGTTAGCTCCTCGATCTTGCCCATCAAGTCGAGTTCTCCCGCTCCGAGCTGCATATTTTCCAGGATACGGTATTGCCACTCGGCGTCCCCGAGCCTTCTCGCGATGTCCGCCACCCCTTGGGACGGGTCCTGATCGCCGATCATCATATCGTTCATAATGCGGCCGGAGGCGTTCACTTCCCCGCGCACTGCCAGCGCGATTTTGACTTTCTCGAAACGATTGTCGTAAAAAAGCTCCAGCGAGCGGTTCATCTGGGTAAGCTGCGAATAGCCGAATAGGGTGATTCCGGCAAACAACAGCAGCAGCAGCGCGTAGCCGATGCCCAACTTCGTTTTGATTTTCATGTATGGACTCTCCTCGGACTCAGTTCAATCTTGACCAGGCAGCGATCGTCGGACCTCTCGTCCAGCGAATCCCGCCGAACGAGCCGCTCAAGCTCCGCCTCGCCTTCGAAGCGGCGCAGGAAAGCGGCCAGTTGTCCGAGCCGGTCCTCGTCCTCGCCTTCGAAAGAACCGAGGATGCCGTCCGTGAACAAATACAAGGCGTCTCCGGGTGACAGCGCCAGCGTTCTGGGCGTCAGATCCAGCTTATCGAACATGCCCAGCGGAGGACAGCTGACGGGAAGCTTGTCCGGATGCCCGCCTCCGGAACGATACACGAACCCGGGCGGATGCCCCGCGTTGATGTAATTCAGCTTGCCGACTTCCAGATCGATCGTCGCATAGATGCCCGTGCAATAATAATGGACGAGTTCGTTCTCCCACTGCAGACCCATCAGCCGCCGGTTAAGCTCCTTGAATACGCGTTCCGGCGACCATAACGTCCTCATCGACTCCTTCAAAATCGAGGCGATGAACATGCTGACCAGCGAAGAGGAAATCCCGTGGCCCATCGCGTCGATGACCGCGACGCCCCAGCGGCTGTCGTCGATCCGATGCCAGGCGTACAGATCCCCGGCAAGCTCCTCGGACGCCTGGTAATAAGCCCGGATGCGGATACGGGAATCTTCGACCTCGTCCGGCAGCACCGACTCCTGCACTTGGCGGGCGAGCTGCAGCTCCTGGCGAAGCCGGGAATCGCGCTCCTTATGCCAGTCCAGCTCCCGCTTCAGCTTCAGCGCCGAGCGAATTCTGGCGAACAGCTCGATCTTATTGATCGGCTTCGTAACGAAATCGCTCGCTCCGGCGTCGAGCGCCTCCGCCAGCTTCACGGAGTCGCCGACCGCCGTCACCATGATAACTGGGATGTCCTTATACCGGGCATCTGCCTGCAAGCGGCGGCAAGCCTCGATCCCGTCCATCTCCGGCATCATCAGATCGAGCAGAATCAGGTCGACTTGCGGCATTCCCGGCAAGCTTCCGTCCTCTTCTCCCGCAAGCAAGCGGAACATCTCCGCCGCCGAGTAGGCGGTGCGAAGCCGCTTGTACCCTTCCCGTCTGAGCATTTCCTCGATGACGAGCACGTTCATGGCATTGTCGTCTACGATTAACACGGTCATTTTCCCCGTCATCTTCTCCGCTCCTTGGTAACCCATTCGATTTGGAACCTTCCCCAAACAACAAACGCGAATAAGGAATGAGCGGCGGAATTCCGCCCTCATTCCTTATTCCCGCTTGCTCCCGGGTTATTGGCGAGCCATTACCAGCACCTTGCCTTTATCCAATTCGGATTCGTACATGCTCGCTTCGAACGAGTTGAATCCCATCGATTCGATCTTGCTGCGAAGGGCATCGCCGCATCCGTGACGATGCAGATCGTTCACCACTTCGAACGCTTCCAGCCCGTTGTTTACAAGTTTAGCATAGGCTTTCATTTTGCTCTCCTCCTTTTTTCTGTCACCGTGGTCTACTCTTGATTAAACCTCTGCCTATCTATTGAAACAAACCGTTTGTTAACGATTGTCAGTTGCGGAGTGCCGGAAGCGCGGCCGAATTCGGCCCGCGGGGGCCACGGAGGAGAGCGCCGGCCCTCCGTTCATCAGAGCCCCTCCTTCGCTTGCGAATAAGGCCTCTTGACGCCGAACTCCTTGTCCTTCCTTAGACGGGTGACGATTCGGGAGCCGATGGCCGCCCATCGCAGCCAATTCGGAACCGGCCCCGCTTCAGCTTCGGACGCCGCGGCTTGTTTGCGGACGGCGTTCGACAGGCTACGAGTCGCCTCGCGAGCCGTCCCGGTCAACTCGCCCAGCATCGCCCCGACGTCCTGGACCGCGCGGAAGAGAGGATCGGTCGAACGCAGCTTGAGCTTAACGTCCGAAGCCACGTCGTTCACGCTGACCGCCAGCCTGCTCACCTCATCATGCAGCTCTTCCACCGTTTCCTTCACTTCCTTAAAAGCCGACCGGGCGGTAATGAGAGATTCCCGCGCCGTTCTGAGCAGCGAGATCAGAAAGCCGCACAAAACGATGAACGCCAGCGCCGCCAGCGCCGCGCTCCACGCCAAGATATCGTTGTTGTCCATATCCGATTCCTCCTTCATCTGCAGCAGGTGCTACCGTTCGTTAACCCGCTCGGCGGCTATCCGAAACAACAAGCCCCGGATTCATCTCCGTCCCGGCGGGGTAACCAAGCATTAACGCCAAGCGCGGAGCGGCGTCTCCAGTAAGCTGCAACCGCGCGAATAAAGGAGGAATTCCCTATGCTGTATTGGACTTTCGTTTTCTTGATGGTCGCGATCGTGGCCGCCGTTTTCGGTTTCGGAGGAATCGTCAGCGCGGCGGCGGGAATCGCCAAAATCCTGTTTTTTATTTTCCTGATCCTGTTCATCGTCTCCCTGTTCACCGGCCGGCGCGGGAGAATCTAGACGCATCCGGCGCCGCCTCGGTCGGACAAGCAATCTGGATAATAGTTGCAGGAAGTGCCTTTTTCAGGTAAAGTAGGCTGTAGCACTAGGTCAACTCCCTTCATTCCATCCGTCCGGCCGACGGGGCGAATCATTCTTTCTAATGCGGCAACTTTACTTTCTCTAATCACGATAATCGTCTTTCCAACGGATATAGACGCCTCCCTGCGCTTGATGCGAATCGGGGGCGTCTTTCTATTTTCTCAGGGAGGTGATTAAGGACGCGGCGATTGCGTTAATAGGTTGACAGTTGACCCTGCGGGGGGAACTCATCAATTCAACGGAGGTTGATCCTATCATGAAAGCTTTACTTCTCGCCGGAGGTTTGGGAACCCGACTTCGCCCCTTGACGGAACATCTTCCGAAGCCTATGGCACTTGTCGGAAACCGGCCATGGCTCGAGCATCTTCTCCTGCACTACAAAGAGCAGGGCGTAAATGAATTCGTAATCGCCGTTAAGCATTACCGGGAGCTCATCGAGAGGGATTTGGGAGACGGCTCCAAATACGGTGTCCGCATCGATTATTCGGTGGAAAAAGAGCTGTTGGGAACGGCCGGCGCGATTAAAAACGCGGAGCGTCTGCTGAGCGACCGTTTTGTCGTCGTTAACGCGGACATTATTCATCAGGTCAATCTGACGGCGGCTTTACGGTACCATGAGGAGCACGGAGGAGCGGTTACGATCTGTCTGACCGAGGTGGAGGATCCTTCCCACTACGGCGTCGTCGAACAGACGGACGGCGGGCGAATCGTCCGGTTTATCGAAAAACCGAAAAAAGAAGAAGCACCGTCAAATCGGATTAATGCCGGCATATACATTATGGAGCGGAGAGCGCTCGACTTCGTGCCCGCGGGCAAAGTCGTATCGATAGAGAAAGAAACGTTCCCCCTGTTGATCGACAACGGCAGCGGGGTATACGGCCATCCCATCGGAGGGTACTGGATGGACATGGGTACCAAGGAGCGTTATCGCCAGCTCCATTGGGACCTGCTCGACCGCCGCTTCCCGCTGCGCATCGACGGCAAAGAAATGGAGGATAAGAGCATCTGGCTCGGAGACAATGTCCGCGTCGGCCAAGGCGTCCTGTTCATCCCTCCCGTCATGATCGGGGACGACGTCACGATCGGCGACCGGGCGATTATCGGGCCATACGCGGTCGTAGGCAAGGGAAGCCGTATCGGCAAGCAAGTCCGGCTGGCCAATTCCATCCTGTGGGATCGCTGCAAAATCCGCGCCGGCGCCCAGCTCAACGAATGCATTTTCGGGACGGCCATGCAGGCCGGTCCGCACATTTTGCACGAAGCGGTATGCAATCGCAATTTGGAGGTGCAACGCCGATGAACCCACGTCCGCCCCAGATCGCCTACGTCAGTACTTATGTTCCCAAAAAATGCGGCCTGGCCACCTACACCCACCATCTGAGAGAAGCCATTTTCCATGCCAAAGGCTCCCGTTCCCCGGACCCTGTCCTTACGATGTGCAATCCGGACGAACAGGACGATTACCGCGAAACGTGGATGCTTCCGATCATCAAACAGGAGGTCGACGATTACCGCAGAGCCGCGGAGTTGATCAATCAAAGCTCCGTGGACATCGTCTCTTTGCAGCACGAGTTCGGCATTTTCGGAGGGGAGGCCGGCTCCCATCTGCTGGAGTTTCTTCGCCGGCTGAAGAAGCCCGTCGTCACGACTTTCCATACCGTATTCGAGCAGCCCGTCGAGCCTTATGCCCCCGTGCAGCGGGAGATCGCCCGCTGGAGCGATCACCTGCTCGTCATGAACCGCAAAGGACTCGGCTATCTGCAAGACAACTTCGGCATTCCTCTCGACAAAATGACGTTCATCCCGCACGGAACCCCGGTTCCGAACAATGCCGACCGCGCGAAGGTGCGCAGAGAAGCCGGCTGGGACAATCGCAAGGTGCTGTTTACGTTCGGTCTGCTCGGCCGCGGCAAAGGCATCGAATTGATTCTCCGCTCCATGGCGACGGCCGTGCAGGCCGTTCCCGAGCTGCTCTACGTAATCGCCGGGCAGACGCATCCGGAGGTGCGTAAACACGAGGGAGAGACTTACCGCGAAGAGCTGAAGACGCTGATCCGGCATCTGGGATTGGAGCATCACGTTCAATGGATCGACCGCTACTTGCCGGAAGACGAACTCGTGTCGCTGATCTCCGCTTGCGATCTGTACGTCACGCCCTACCCCGGCATGAGCCAGATTACGAGCGGCACGCTCGCTTACGCGGCCGGGCTGGGCCGGCCGATCCTGTCGACGCCTTACGTCTACGCCCGCGATCTGGTGCAGGGCCGGGAGGAGATGCTGCTTCCTTTCGGGGACGCGGACGCTTGGAGCGCCAAGCTGATCGAAGTGTTTACTTATCCGGGCATGCTGGCGAACTGGGAGCGCCAGATCTCGGAAATCGGGCGAAGCATGCATTGGCCGCACGTGGGAGCGCAGCATTTGCGGCTATTCCAGCGCATCATGACGGAGCAGAGGGACAAAATCGCCGATGTCGTCTAGTTCGACGAGCCAAAGGGCGTTCGCGTTCCGCCAGGCGCCGCTTCCTTCCTTCGCCCACCTGCGCCGCCTGACGGACGACACCGGACTGCTCGAACACGCCCTGGGCCGCGTTCCCCGGAGGCGGGAAGGCTACACGACCGACGACAACGCGAGAGCGCTGTGGACGGCGACGGAATGGCTGTCGTTCGGGGAAAAGACGATCGGGGAGGAAAATGCGCGGGAATTGGAACGGCTGGCCGACGTCTATTTGGCGTTCATGCTGTGGGCGCAGGAAGACAACGGCTGGTTCCTGAACAACTTCGCCTATGACCGGACGCTGGAGCCGGAGGAAACTTCCCACGATTGCCAGGGGCGCTCGATCTGGGCTTGCGCCGACGCCTGGATCCGGCTGTCCGGTCCCCGCCGGGAGACGGCCCGGACGATCTTCGAGCGTACGCTGCCCACGTTCGGCGGGATCGTCTCCCTGCGCGGGCAGGCGTTCGCGATGGCGTCGTGCGCCCATGTGCTCCAGGCGTCGCAGGAAGGCGCGATCGACCTGCCGCTCGACGTCAAGAGCGAGCTCCAGCACCATCTGACGCGGCTGGAGGCGGTGCTGTGCCGGGCGTACCGCGACTTCTCCGTCGCCTCCTGGCGCTGGTTCGAGCCGGCGATGACCTACAGCAACGGCGTGCTGCCGTGGGCGATGCTTCGCACGTACCGGTTCACGCGGCGGCCGGAGACGTACCGGGTCGGCACGGAAAGCCTCCTGTTTCTCGTCGAGGCGATGACCGCCGAGGAAGGCTGGCTGCGGCCGATCGGCAACGAGGGCTGGTGCACCAACGATTCGGACGCGGTCAGCCGCTGGGACCAGCAGCCGCTCGAGATGTTCAAGCTGGCGCTGGCGCTGCGAGAAGCAACGGTGGCCGATCGGCTGGCCGAGCATGAGAACAGTCGGCTCGTCGGCAGCGCGCGCGGCCACGGAGCCGGCGATTCGCCGGCGGACCGCGGCGGGATCCGGCCCGCGGCGCTGGGCCGTTCCGCGCTGGAGGGGGGCTTCGCTCTCGGAGGTCGACAACGCTGCAGCTACGCCGCGCTGCGCGACCTGTGCCGGGACTGGTTCTACGGCGCCAACGACCTGCGCGTTCCCGTCGCCGATCCCGAGGACGGAAGCTGCTGCGACGGCCTCACCCCGTACGGCCCGAACATCAATTGCGGCGCAGAAGCCGCTCTGTCGTATTTGATGACGGAGGCTCTCTGCCTCCGGAAGTAAAAAAACAAGCATCGCGATTCGCCGTTGCCGGCGGGTTGCGATGCTTGTTTTTAGTCTGCGATTGTCTAGTTGACGGACGGCAGTTCGCCAAGTTCTCTCGAAGCAACCTCTTTCGTCGCGGTCTCCTCCGAGCGCCAATATGCGGCCCTTCGAGCAATAGTGCGGCTCCTTCGAGCAATGTCCTCCGCTTGGGCGCCATTGGGGAGTCGTTACTCGATTTTTTCGAACATTGCCCTTCGATTAGGCGCCGTTCGGGAGTCGTTACTCGATTTTTTCGAACATTGCCCTCCGTTTGGGCTCCATTCGGGAGTCGTTACTCGATTTCTTCGAACATTGCCCTTCGATTGGGCGCGATTGGGGAGACGTTACTCGATTTCTTCGAACATTGCCCTTCGATTGGGCGCGATTGGGGAGACGTTACTCGATTTCTTCGAGCAACTGGCATCTGCAACAAATCCTCAAAGGACCTCTGTTCATCTCCGTAAATGGGGCATCAGCAGTTTTTTGCGGGAGGCTTACCGCTGCGCACGGCGAAGCCTGTCCAGCGCTTCCCGGAAATCGTCCGGAAGCGGCGCGGTCACGCTCGCCTTATCCCCCGTCCACGGGTGATGCCAGATGAGCCGCTCGCCGTGCAGCGCCTGCCGGGAGATAACCGTCCGCTTGCCGCCATACAGTCCATCTCCGGCCAGCGGATGGTTGATCGACGACAGGTGGACGCGAATCTGATGCGTGCGCCCCGTCTCCAGATGCAGGCGCACGAGCGTATGATCCGCGAATCGCTCGACGACCTCGTAGTGGGTCACCGCCGGATCGCCCGTCTCGCTGACGCGGCGGCGCGTGGAGTGGTGGCGGTCCTGGCCGATCGGCTTGTCGATCTTGCCTTTGTTCCCTTCCACGCCGCCTTCGGCTAACGCCACGTAGACGCGCCCGATCGTTTTCTCGCGCATTCCTTTATCGTACTGATACTGGGCGAACTCGTTTTTGGCGTACAGCACCGGCCCCGTCGTATCCTTGTCGATGCGGTGCACGTGGCGCACGCGCAAATCCTGCCCCGTCATCTCGTAATACGCGGCGACCGCATGGGCAAGCGTCTTGCGCTGTCCCTTCTCGCTCGGATGCACCTCAATGCCCGCCGGCTTGTTGACGACAAGCGTAAACTCGTCCTCGTACAAGATGTTGAGCTCCATCCAATCCGACGGATAATCCCGCTGCTCCCGCGGAAACAGATGCAGCCGCAGGTTCGTTCCCTGCAGCAGACAGCCCCGGTTCTGCATCAACTTGGAGAGCAGTTTGGGCGGCAGCGGCAAATGCTTCGCGACGACCGCGAGCGGCGCGCCCGCCAAAGCGTCCGGCAGCCGAATGTCCATCCACTCGCCTTTGATACGTCCCATACCGAGCAAAGCCTGCTTCTGCCCGCCGCCCCGCACGGCGGCTCCCGGTGCGGCGGCCGCTCCCGTGCGCCTTGCGCCGGAATTGCGCTCGGCCGGACGCACCGCCCGGTCGCCGACTCCGCTGCCCACCGCCGTCTCCGTCCTCAGGCTGCGGCCGGGCCTGTCTCGCCCCTGGGTTACTGCCTTCGACTCACGCTCATCCCGCCCAGAGCTTGCACCTTTGGCCGCGCGCTCCCCGCGTCCTTGGCCTGCGCCCCGCGTTGCTGGCTCACCGCGTCCGTAGCTCCCGCGTTCCCCTCTGCGTCCTTCACTATCCGCTCGCTTAGGCATTCCACCGCCTCGGTCTCCACCGTCCGTCCGCTTAAGCGTTCCTCCGCCGCTTCGGCCGACCGTCCCCGCTCGCGTCGCCCCGCCGCCCCGTCCGGCTCCCGAAGCTCCGCGCTCCCGCCGTCCGTGCCTGTCCTGGCCGCCGGCCGGCTTCTGCCCGCCGCGCGTCCGATTTCTTCCCGCTCCGCTCATCCTGTCTTTCCTCCGATTTCTCATGCGCGCCCGCTAAGCGTTGCCGGGCTTTGCCGACCAATATACGGGAACGGCCGGGCAATGTCAACCTGCCGTCTACGAATCAATCTTCATCATCATCTCTTCCAGCAGCCGGATTCTCGCCAGCGAAGCCCGAAGCAGCCCGATTCCGATCTCCGGGTACAGTCGGACGAGCCGCGTCACGTCCTCACGCTGGAGCGCCAGCACGCGAACGTCGCCGAAAAACGCCTGCCCCGTTACCGACGAAGGCGACTCGTCAAGAGCCGAAGTCGCGCCGCACACCTCTCCGGCCCCGAGCACGCCGAGCGTGCCTTCCCAGCCTGCGGCGGATACGCTCGTCAGCTCGACGTTGCCCTCGATGACGACGTACATCGCCGGGTTCTTTTCTCCCCTGTGCAGCAAGTAACTGCCGTCCGCGAACGTCATCTCCGTCGCCGCGCCCGCGATCAGGCCCAGTTCCTCCAGCGACAGGTCGGCGAAGAACGGCACCTTCTTCAGGAATACGACCTTGTTTAATCTGCCAAGCGCGCCCTGCTCTTCCTTCATCGCCATTCCTTCCTCCCCTCGCCGCCATTCTCCGGCCATCTCCCGCCACCAGTCGTCGGACGACTCCGCCGACAGCTCGACCGCCGCAGCTGCCGCTTCCGCGGTCAAACTGGCCGAACGTTCCGCGTCCGTCTGCCAGCTCGCCGCCAGTCTCTGCGACAATTTGCGCACGCCGCCGATTCCTTCGGCTAGCACCTCCAGGCCTCCGCTGCGAATCTCCTCATCCTCGTCCGCCAAAGCCTTCTTCACGGCGGCGACGACCTGCTCATCCGTTAGCCGCTCCAGAATCGCCCATACGCCTTCGTGAATCGTCCGCTCCAAATCTCGCTGCCTGAGCGCAGCCAGCTCCGCCAAATCCGCTCGGCCCAGCACGGTATATGCCTCGGACAACAGCGCCGACTGCGCATGGTCCGCCAGCTTGTCCGCACCCTGCTCGGCCAGCCAGCCCCTGACCTCCTCGTCCGGCAGCAGCTTCGCCAGCGCCGTGGCGCAGGCGCTCCAGCTTTTCGGCGCGGCGTCCGGCAGCGCCCCCTTCAATATCTCGACAACCCCGTCGCCCATCTCGATCAGCGCCTGCACCGTAACCCGGTGCAGCTCCTGATCCGCCGCCGGCAGCTTCGCCAGCAAGCCGGGAACGACCTCCGTCCGTTTCAGCGCGCCGAGACAGGCGGTCACCGCCGCCCTGACCGCGGGATGCGAATCCTCCAGCAGCTCCTTCACCTCGAGCGCGAAGCGGTCCAGACGCAGCTCGGCCACGACCCGGCAGACGTGGATCGAAGACTCTCCGCCTTCCTTCAGGATCCGCTCGATCACCTCGTAACAGGCTTCGTAGCTTTGCGCGCTCTCTAGCAAGTACATCGCCTTGACCGCTTCGGCCACGACCATCGGCGACCGGTCGAGCAGCTTCATCCGCAGGAAGAAAAATGCCTGAGAAGGCATATGCTTCATCAGCGCCAGCTTGCGCACGACTTCCAGACGGACGTCCGGCTCCGGGTCCTCCAGCAGCGAAGCAACCTTGGCCATCTCTTCCAAGCCCGCACCGGACAGGTCGAGCGCCTTCAACGCGGCGATTTTCACCCGCGGGCTCTCGTCGTCGATCCGGGCGAGAATTTCCGGCATGTACCGGGAATCCTTGCTCCGTCCGAGCAGGTTCAGCGCGACCTCTCTCGCTTCTTCGCCGCCGTTCCCGAGCATCGCCAGCACGGCGCCCATCGTGCGCGAGTTGCGGAAAAACTCCTTGTAGCTCTCCGCCAGCTCCTTGTCCTCCGAGAAGCTCGCCGTCTGCAAGCTGCGGACCAGTTCTTTCATATAGAGCTGTCGAACGACCCAGGCCAGGACGAACATCGCTCCGGCCCCGGCCAAGCCGAGCGCCGCCAGCTCCGCGAATCCCCAACCGAAGCCCGTATGCAGAAACTGCAGCCCCGCTCCGAGCAAAATGCCCGCGAACGTAGCGACGCCCTGCGCCACGTAGCGAAAGCCGTCCCGCTGCTGAAGCGGCAGCATTTTATAGAACAGTTGATAGGAAGGCTCGGCCGAATAATAGATCAGCAAATACGTCAGCATGTAGCCTCCGGACACCGCGAGCATCGCCGCGGGAGAGCCGATCAGACTCCAGGCGGCTGCGAACGCCAGCACGTAGACGGCCGAAATGCCCGCCAGCATGCCGCTCGCTCCGAGCCACGCCATCAACCGTCCCGACACGAGCTGCAGCAGAAACGCCAGCGCGAACAGCACCGTCGTGACGACGCCGAACATTTTGCCGAAGTCGGCCTCGTTCGGATAGGCGGCGTGAGCCGTATTCAGAAACACGAACTCCATCAGAAAATACAGCGCCGGCATAATCGTCATCATGCCGAGAACGCCGAGCAGAAACGGAGACTTCAACGTTCGCTTGAAGTAGTCCATCGACGACAGCGTCATCTGCTGGCTGTCAAGACCTCCCGCCGATCGGAGCGCCAGCGGCACGAGATAATCCGCGATCGCTTTGCGATAGTTGTACAGAGCGGCCAGCAGGAATAGCGGCCCCAGCACGTAGACGATGTCCGGACCGAGCAGCGGGCTCGCCACCTGCGTGATCACCCCGGCGACGACGCCGCCCAGCGTGGCCGCCGCCACGAAGAACGGCATCAGCCGCTTCGCCTGCTGGGTCGGACATAGATCAACGGCAAGACTCCACAGCAGGATCGTCTGCTGCCGGACGACGAAGTTGGACGTCAGAAACAGAAACGGGTAGTAAAACCGGAAATCGATGCCGGCCGCTCTCAGTCCCAGCAGCACGATCGCGTTAAACGCCACGATGCCGATCATCAGCGAGAACATCGTCCGCATCAATCCCGGCTTCGTCATTCTGCCGGCAAGCCATGTCATGAACCACGCTTCGAGCGGCAGAACGACCGCCTCTGCGACATAGATATAAGGAAGATAGACGCTGCCGAAGCGTTGGTTGAACAGCGTCATGAAGCCGTTGTAGTTCAGCATCTCGGCAATGCCGCACAGCAGGAAGACCGGCACCATCAGCGCGAGCTTGTGCCGGTCCTCCGTCATAATCCCCAATCGGCGAATCCATTGTTGTGCAATCATCCGATACTCAACTCTCTTATGTAATCCGAAGCCAGTAGATAAGCCGGTCTTCCCCGTCGAAGTAGTAGTCCGGACACTGGCCGATCAACGTAAACCCGTTCCTCTCGAACAGTCTGCGAATCGTCTTGTACTCCGGAAGGCTGCATGTATAGGTCATCAAATAACGGGCCGACGCCCGGCGCAAATATTCGAGCATTCGCTCCAGCAGCGCTCCCGCGATTCCCCATCCGCGGTATTCGCGGTGCACGACGACGTAATCCCAGCTGTAGCCGCCCGTCTTCTGATCGTTTTCGGCCGCGCAGCTGACGCCGATAATTTCGCCCCGTTCGTTAGTCGCGTACCAGACGACGGCCTGTCCGGCAAGCGCCCGGTAAGGCAAAGTTTTGAGCTGCTCCTCCTCGCCGGGCGTGTATCTCGTATCGTCGAACGAAAACTCGGAGAAAAAGAACTCCACGATGCTTCGGGCCCGCGCCGCCGAATCCAGCAGATGTATTTCGTATGTCCGGGTAATCATCCCCGCCGCCCCCTCTCCGCGCTAGACCGCCAGCGTTCCGTTCCAGCCGGAAGAAGTGCCCTTCTGGAAGTACTCGTCGCAGAGATAGAAATACAGCTTGGCCGCCTTGTCCATTCGGTTCTGCTTGATGACCTCGACGAACGTCTCACGGGCATCGTAGAATCGGCCTTCCTGGCACAGCATGAGCCCGCGCTCAAACAGCGCCTTCGTACGTTCCTTCGCCAATCTGACCGGCTCCGAATCTCCCTCGAACACGTCGATCAACTCGATCGCCTGGTCCTGCCCTTCAGGTGTAATGCGCCCAAGCGAGCGATGGCGGAACCGCTCCGGCTCGCGCAGCTGCTCGAACAAATCCCGGGTCACGAGCACGGAAGCGCCCAGTTCCTCGGACATTTTCTCCAGCGTGGCGGTCAAATGCACGTCGTCCGAGATGACGTTGCCTTCCCAGCGTCTCTCTTCGCCGATAATGCCCATCATGAGCGGCCCGCGATGAATCGCGATGCCGATGTCGATCGGCGCGTAGCCGGATTGGCGCCTGCTGGCGTTGTAATCGTCCAGCTCCTGGCGAATCGCGATCGCCGCTCTGAGCGACTCCTCCGCGTAGCCCGGGAACAGCGCCATGAAGCCCGCTCCGAGATATTTGCTGACCAGCCCGTCCTCCCGCCGCACGAGCGGCCCGAAGCGGCGCAGGAACGCGTTCATGAAGTTGAAGTTTTCCTTCGGCGTCAGCGTCTGCGACAGCTTGCGGAAGTCGCGAAGGTTGGCGACCATCACCGACATTTCCTGCTGCACCTGATCGCCCAGGCGAATATCGAGAATGCCTTTCTTGCCGAGCGATTTGAAAATCTGCTGCGGAACGAACCGGTAGGACACTTCGGAGAAGCTCGTAATGTCCGAAATATACTGCCGAATGTATCTGGCCATACGGTTGAACTGCTCGCCGAGATCGCCGACCTCGTCGCGGCTCTTGACGTTCACTTCAACGTCCCAGTTGCCGTCGGCCATCGCCATGACGCTTTTGCGCAGCTTGCGCACCGTCGACAGCATGAAGAACGTTCCCGCCAAAATGACGACCAGCAGCACGCCGGTAATCATCGCGATATTTTGCAAAATGTTTTGATAGATTTTCCGATTGGCTTGATAGAGAACGCTCAGATCGCGACCGGTCTCGTAGATGCCGACGACCTCTTGCTTGCTGTTGTACACGGGACCGATCGCGTACAGCCACTTGCCGTTGGCGTCTTCCCACTGTCCGGTGCGGATGATGCCTTCGCGACGCACGGCTTCGTTATCTTCGTTCATCTCGAACGGCTTGAACATGTTCACGCCGTCGTCGTCGTCCATGATGATGTACAACTGGCCCTCGTCGTACTTGTACAGCGTGCTGTACAGCCCTTGGCGCTCGATGTCCTGCTCGCCGGCGAAGAGGAAGTTCATTTTCTCCCGGATGAATTCGTATTCGCCGTTGCGATAATCCGCCGGGGAGCGCAGCTTCTCCAGACGGTCGCCGTCGATCAGCTGCTGCCCGTTGCGGGCGAGTAGCGACAGCTCGCGCTGCATCTCCTCTTCCATTCGGGAAGAGAAGCCGTTATAGATGGAATTCGACAGCAGTACCATGCCGACGACGATAATCGGAACGATAACGACCCCTTGCTTGAGAAAAAGGGATACCCGACGATTCATCAGATGGACGTAGACGAGCCGCAGCGAGAGAATCAGCAGCGCGATGCCGGCCGCTGCCGCTCCCCACCGCAGCCAGCCCGAAGCGAGCACCCCGCCGGAGTAGCCGGCTTTCGTCAACACTTCCGCCAGCCGATTCTGCTTGTCGTACAGCAAAATGCGATCGTTGAGCACGACGGCGTACCCCCCGTCGGTCTTCGGAACGACATCCATGATCTCGTGGCTTTCCGCGTCCGGAACCGACTGCACGATCGACGGTCCGTCGAGCAGCACCTTCAAATCGGCTCCGCCTGAAGGCATGACCGTCACGGCGTTCAGCAGGCGGTCGACGAACATCAGACTGCCGTCCGGCGCGATCGACAGCCTTTCGGGGAAGTTTTTGCGGGTGCGATCCATGCTCGCGAGCGGATACAGAATGTGGCTCGTCCCGTCCTCCGCGACGCGATAGATGCTGCCGCGCTTCGTCGTATAGTAAATTCGGCCTGGTTCCGTTCCTTCGATCTCGGACAAGAACCGGTCTTTGGGCAGAGTAAACGAAAACCGTTCCTGAGGCTGTCCTCCCCCTAGCGGGAGCTGCATCAGAGACACCTTCTCCGATGCGGACAGGAAGAAGTAGAGGCTGTCTCCCTTTACCTGCAAGCCTTGAATCTGGCCTATGCGCTTGCTCGTGCCGTTGCCCATCCATTCATAGAGCGTTTCCGGAGAGTTGCCCTTCGCGTCGTAGCGGACGATCCGCTCGCTCTGAACGATGAGCCCATAGGAGTCCAGCACCGTATCGAGCACGATCGGCCGGCCTTCCCCGTCGACCGCCGCCTCCGTAAAGTCCTGACGGGAATCTCTGCCGATGCCCTCGTGCTTCGCGGACGCCTCCAGCTTGCCTTCCGGGGACAAACGCACGATCTCCTGCTTCGACTGTCCGATGACGACGAGGGAATCCCCGGTCGCCTCCGCGGCCCTCGATAGATTTTCCAACGGATATTGCCGCGACCAAGGTCCCTTCTGCAGTCCGCCTTCCTGCTGAATCCGATAGACGGACAGTCCTGTCAACGTCAATGCGACGACAAGCGACAATAACGCAAGTTTTCTCATATCGTTATACCGTCTCTTTCCTTGGTTGGCATGCGCTCGATGCCTTGTCCCGTCACCTAGCCTATTATTTCCATCGTACTATAAACAACGACAATTTACATCCTTTTTCCTATATAAAATGACAATTTTCAAGTAATATTGTAGTATGGAAATGGATAGAAATGATTGGCGTTAACCGCCAATGGAGGATGGTTCAATGGGTCAGCTCGTATGCGGAGGGGCCGCTCTGCAATGTTCGTTCGGCCTGGCGCCGGGCATGCTGAACGTGCTTCCGGTCAACCGAACGACGACGGCAACGCCGATCGCCAACATTATGGACAATAAGCCTTTCGTCAACATAGCGCCTTTTGGAATGTGCAACTCGATGGCCAATCCCGCCGTCGCGTCCGCAACGGCCGCAGCTCTAGGTGTTCTGACCCCCATGCCGTGCACGCCCGCCGTCGCCGCTCCCTGGGCTCCCGGCTCCCCTACGGTGCTCGTCGCCAACATGCCCGCCTTGAACAATTCCTCCAAATGCATGTGCAACTTCGGCGGAGTCATTCAGATCGTCAATCCCGGACAAGTAACGATACAGGTGCCTTAATATGATAGAGATGATATTAAAGCCGTTCATCCAGCCGATCAAACGCAAGATCATCATGCCGCTCAAGCGCGCCGGCAAGCTTCCCAAGCTGATCGTCCGCTGGCTCGTCAAGTGGATGCGGAGCATTATGGGCGGCAAGCTTCGCTCGCTGGAGAACTATTGGAAAGTCGGAACGTTCTACATAGCCAAGAAGCTGTTCGTCATTATCGTCCTGCTCTCTTTGGTCATCGTCTACTTCGGCTTCATCAAACCGCCGAAGTTCGTGGACAAGTGGTTCGCCAGAACGCCGAAAATCGAAGCGTCGTCCGCAATGGCTCAAGGGTTCACCGGACTTGCCAAAATCGTCGACGAGAACGGCAATCTTGTATACCAGGGCCCTCTCGACAACGGCCAGTTCTCGGGCGCGGGCAAGCTGTTCGCCCCGGACGGAACGCTGCTCTACATCGGGGACTTCAGCCAAGGGCTGAAGTCGGGCAAGGGCGAGCTGTACGACGCAAGCGGCACTCTTCTCTACCGCGGCCAATTCGCGGCCGATCTGTACGAGGGCAAGGGAACGCTCTTCAAGACGGACGGATCGGTGCTCTACGACGGCAGCTTCGCGGCGGGCAAATACGAAGGCAAAGGAACGCTGTACTCCGCGCCGGACCAGCCGCTGTATGCGGGCGCGTTCGCGGGCGGCGAGTATCAGGGCGCGGGCAAGCTTTACGACGAGAGCGGCAAGCTCGTCTACGAAGGCGCGTTTAACGCCGGCAAGTACGAGGGCGCGGGCAAGCTGTATCGCCCCGACGGCTCCTTGCACTACGAGGGACAATTCCTCGCGGGCGTCCTGTCCGGCGCCGGCAAGGAGTATTATCCTTCCGGCGTCGCCAAGTACGAGGGCGCGTTCCTGCTCGGCAAGTACCACGGCGCAGGCAAGCTGATGAACGACCAAGGCATCGTCCTGTACGAAGGCGGTTTCGTCGGCGGCCTGCGCGACGGGGACGGCAAAGCGTTCGGACCGGACGGTATCGCGCAGTACGCCGGCAAGTTCAAGGGCGACAAGTACGAGGGCGTCGGCACGCTGCTCGACCCGGACGGCGCGGCCGTCTATACCGGCTATTTCAAAAACGGGGAAATCCACGTCCAAGGCTTCCTCGGCCTCTCGCTGCCGAAGCTTCAGGAGCTATTGGGTGCGCCCGACGCACCTCCGGCCGGCGAGATTGTGCCCGAGGAGCTCGAGCCGATCGGCGAAGAGGAGCCTCCCGTCGACGTCCCCGCGGAGGGGAGCGGCAGCACCGGCGATAACGGCGGCGGTGCTGGCTCCGGCGAAGCGGCAGCAGATGGCTCGGATGCGGGCAACGCTGGCTCTGGGGGCGCTGGAGAAGCGCCTGCCGCTAGCGGCGGAGCAGGTTCGGAGGCTTCGGGCGGTTCGACGACGGGCTCGGATGGCTCGAACTCCGCGGGCGGGGCGACGTTGGACTCTGATGGCTCAAGCTCCGCTGGCGGGGCGACGACCGGCTCGGATGGCGCAACCCCCTCAGAAGCGGGCAGCACCGGCAATAGCGGTGGCGATACGGGCAGCGGCGACGGCGCGGGTTCGAATGCCAGCGGCAGTGGAGACGCGAACGGTGTAAGCTCTGTAACCAAAGTCTCTTCGAATGCGGGCAGCGTAAACGGAAATAACGTGAATGCCTCCCGCTTGATCGCCGGCGGAACAAGCAAACGTTCGTCGTCCAGTATCGCTCTGGCAGCGGCAAAGACGAGAATCGTTGATGTACTGCCCCTGTCCCCGGCTGCGTCAAATGCGGAGGTTCTGCCGGTTCTTCCTCCGGAGCCGCTCGATTTCAGTTACGCCGCCCACCAGTTCTCGTTTAAGCTGAAGGCGGACGAAGACAATCCGGAAGCCTACGCCGTCACCGAAATCAACTCCTGGAACAAGACGGTGCTGGAGCGGCTCGCCAAAGCGATCCAGGATGAGAAGGTTAAAGGCATCAAGCAGTCGCTCGGCGGCAACAAGTTCGAAATGACCTACCTCTGGAACGACGCTCTCTACGTTTTCACATACAACAAAGACGTTCCGGTTCGGCTCAGCGTGCATCAGTTGCAGCAGTGATCCTAGACAATTTGCCTAAGTTAAGAAGGAGCAGCCCGATTAGGGACTGCTCCTTTCATTTAACGGTCCACTAGACCACTAATCCCCCACCATCTGCCTCCTCCAAACTTTTAACGATCCAGCAGACCGCTAACCACACGCCTACCGCCCCACACAAACCCTTAACGGTCCATCAGATCGCTAATTCCCCGCCATCCACCCGAACCAAACTATTAACGGTCTGATAGATGTAGGTCTCTTGATTTATATCGTTTTGATTTCTTCCATCGGCATACGAGGGTTAGCGTCGTTATTTTGCGAAGCCGGAGAAATTCGTCATGAAAGGCGCGATTTTAAACGCACCTATCCGCCACGTTTCCCATTCGACTTCCATAGGAACCTCTGACGTTATTCGGCGGATCGGCTCGACTGCTCCCGCTTTCGAGGAATCCGGTCATTAACCAACAAAATAACACCGTTGCCACTTTTTTACTTTCGATATAACTTGGATTGTAGGGGATTGTCCCCCACATTACGGAGTCCGGGAGGTAGTATCGATGGATGCAGAAGAAGTAGTAGCGGTAGAAGGATTGGAAGCGGAAGTTGAAGCGGTTGCAGAGGAAGTCGCCGAAGAGGCGGTTGCCGAAGAAGCCGTAGCCGAGGCGGTCGAGGAAGCGGAAGCAAGCGCCGAGCAGGAAGAAGCGGTTGCCGAAGCGTCTGAGGAAGCGGCCGAAGAAGCATCCGAGGAAGTTTCCGCGGAGGCGGAGGAAGAAGCGGTAGTCGCCGAAGCGGAGGAAGCGGTCGCGGAGGAAGCTTCCGATGACCAAGCCGTTGCGGAAGCCGAAGCGGACGAGCCCGCGCTGGCCCAAGTCGCCGCGCACGAGAGCGAAGCTTCCGATTCGGAAGCGGAAGCCGAGTAATCATCCATTCTTGATCGGACAACGATCTAAGGGGCTTATCTGCGCGGGAGTCGAACCGCTTGCGCCGGCAAGCCCCTTGTCATGTGCCTTGAGTCACGAACGGTTGCGCAACGAGGCGCGAAGAGCCCACTTGCGCTCGTGCCGCTTCATATACTTGGGCAGGGTGCGGTACAGTTGGCGGCACTCCTTGAACGCTTCGGCGGCTTCAGCCGACTTGCCCAGACCGTCGTAAATCGTTCCCAGCCGGTAATAAGCCTCGCACGAAGAAGCATTGACGTCCTTGAATTGCTGCAAATAAGCAATCGCCCTGTCCGGCTCCGTCTTGGCCAGCGCCTCAGCCAGCCTCAGATACGGCTGTCCGTACTTGACCTTCGGACTGATGGCCAGCGCCCGCTTCATCGCCTGCTCGCCTTCCTCCACTCGCCCCAGCGCAAGCTCGCAAGTTCCGAGATCGCTCCAATACTCGGCCGAATGCTCCATCTGTTCCCCGATGCCCTGCAAAATGTCCCTGGCCTGCGCGTGTTTCCCGCTCTCGATCAGCAATCTGGCCAACTCGGATTTGGCCGACACGTCGTGCGGACTCATCTCCAGCTGCCTTCTCCATTTGGAGATCGAGCCGCGCCTGCGCAGCGGCTTGACCAGGCTGGGAGACAAGCCTATAAACCGCCTCTCCAACACGTAGATGACGATCAACAGCACGATAATCGCAACGAACGGATTGCCGAACAGCCAGGTCAAACCCAAGAACAGCAAAATTTTGCTCACAATCAAGCCTCCTATCCCTCTCGCCCTTACGGCCTAATCGCGATGGCGGTAACTTGATGCGAATTCTTTAGACGTTGTCGATTCCCGCAGCCGCTTCGTCGACCGCCTTGCGCAGATCGGCCGCCGGATACCCCGAGCCTTCCGGCAGCTTCTTGAACGCCCACCAACGGATACGCAGCGATGTGCCCGTGGCGGCGCCGGCCAGCTTCATCCCGATACGGAAGCTGCCTTTGTCCGGGTAAATCAGCGTGCCGAAGCTGATGTTCGGAAGCTCCGCTTCGTACTCCGTATCTTTAAATACGTCCGTCGCGCCGAAATAGACCTTCGAACCTCCCGATCCGACCGGAGCCTGAGAATCCGGAATTTCCTCAAGCCCGACGACGACCGTCACTTGGCCTTCTCCCAGACCGTGCACGATTTCGTCGGTCACGAAATTCCGCTTGCCGCGCGAGAAAAATCTCGGTCCCTGCTTGGCTTGCGAATCGAGAGGCACCTCCACGAGCCCGGTAGCCATTTCGTCCTGGATCGTCTGAGGCTGAGGGATGCCCAGCTTGAAGTCGAACGCGTTCCGCTCGGGATGGTACACGACGTCCAGCTCCGGCTTGCTGCCGTATTCCAGATCATACGCGCGCGCCTCCGCGTAGAAGCGGTGCAGAGTCGAAGCTCTTCCGCTGCGGGAAAGCCGATTGGCAAGAGATGCGTTAGGAATATATTCGCCGAAGGGTACCCGTTCCACCTGCTCGATCATATAAGTCGGCCCAAGCTGCAGCAGTCCGATCTTGGCCAAGCAGACGTCTTGGTCGGCGTAGCCCTCCACCGCTTGATCCAGGGAACGTTCGTACCATACTTTCAAAATGCGCTCTTCGACGGGTTGGTCGATGATGTCGACCGAATGGCGGACGGTATGATCGATGGGAACGCGATTGTCTCCGAGCAGCAGCTCGACGGAACCCGCGTTCAGCTTCAGGCTGCCGGTCGTTCCCGCGCGATCCTGGACCTTCACGCTGTAGTTAAGACGATATTCCGTATCCTGCTTGTCGCCCGGCTCGAGAAACTTGACGATGTTGCCGTCTTTGCCGAGAGCGACGAAGCCGTCCGCTTCGTAGGCCAAGGAGAGAGAGACGCGCGGGGCTTGCAGCGTTTTTTCCACGACGAGGGTAACGTCGACGACTTCGCCCGGATTGGCGAATTTCGGCATTCTCTGGGTTACGCGGACGTCCTTGTCCTGATAGATCGTCACGATGTCTTCCAACAGGCCGTCATGCTCGAAAGAATGAGGCGACGGCGCTTCTTCCTTCACGTACAGGCGATAGCTTTCCAGGAATCGGTTGTACTCGCTCATCTCCTCTCCGCGAACCGAGGAGTTGCCGACCGAGTGGACGGGCTCCCGGCCTTTTTCGTCGTAAGCGACGTAGAGATAGACGTTCTTCTTGTACTCGTTGTTGGAGAAGCCCTCGATCATCGACAGTTTCAGAGTCACGGGGGCGGATACGACGATCTCGCGGCCGAGGTAGTCGAGCGCGACGCCCATCTCCACGGTAATCGTCTTGTCGTCCACCGGGACGACTTGCATGCCGGCCACGACGCCGCTGCCGAAGAGAAGCCGGTTAAGCAATCTCCTCTTGTCGTTGAAGTATTTCTGCTCCGATTCGAAATCCCGCACGGTCAGCAGCTTTCCGTAAAAATACCGGTTCCTCTCAAATGGAAACATCCTCGCCTTTTTCACCGGAACTCCCCCTTAAAATGAGTCGTCATTCCAACTCCGAATCCATTCCCAGTCTCGTGTGCGCGTCCATCCTGCCGTCCATATGCTGATCTACGATAAGCGTATCGTTCGGCATGCTTCTGTCCGGTCCGAGCGTGAACAGCGAAGGCTCGGCCAATACCGTATTCACGCCGAGATACGTATGCAAGTCGAGATACATCCAGGGCTCCAGCCAGACCATTCGCACTTCCGTGTAAGCCGGCTTATGCTCCTCGATGAGACCGCGGAGCAGCACGCGCTCCTTCTCCGACGGGGCTTGCGCCTGATCCAGCAGCACCGTGAACGTGTACGGATTGTCCCCGTAAAGCCCGTCCAGCAGCCGCCTCAGATCGGCGTTATCCCTCATCGCCTTGTACTGGAACGGCTCGACGATGACAGGCGGACGGCCGGTAAACGTCTCGACTAGCTTCGCGATGCCCCGCCTCGTCCCTCTGTAGCGATACAGCTCCGGCGCGGCGCGAATGAGCGCGCGCACTTTGTCGTCGCGCCAATGCTCGTCGCTGTCCAGCCCGAGCCAGGATGCGAGCCAGCGAAGCTGGCCTCCCTGCGCCCGTTCGCTGTCGAAGTAGGCGGCCATGCCGTCGATCTTCTCCTCCACGCTGTCGTACAGCGTGCCAAGCAGCGACAGGTACCGCTCCAGGAAGTCCCGGCTGCTCTCCTCTTCCTGATACACCGCAGGCAAGTAGGACAGCAGCGTCTCCCGAGGGAAATAAACGCGAAGGCGGCGCAGCAGCGGCGTCTGCCGGTCGCTCCCGATCCACTCGATCTTCAGCCACAGATATCTGCCCTGGGCGCCGAAGAACAGAGCGTCCGACGGGTTGACGATCGGAGCGGACCAGTGGGGCGCCATTCCCGCAAGCTTGTCGCGGAACGAATGCTCCTCGTCGGCTATCCAATCGTCCACCTTCCAGACGGTCCCCTGAATCGGCAGAAACTCCGAATCCGAGCTGTAGTACGATACCCGGATTTGCGTGCCGTCCGGAATGTCCGCGTCGATCGCGAACTTGTGCCACACCGTCTCCGCTTCGGCGCTGTCGAACGCCTTGGACAGCCACACCGCTTCCGGAATCGAACTTCCTTCCCAGCCCATCGTCTGCGGCTGCAGCTCAAGCACCGTTACCGTGCTCTCTTCCCCGTTCCAGACGTACATCCGGTCGCGGCCGTCGATGACGATGGCTCCGGCTTTGCCCCGGAATCCGGAGATCCGGTCCTGCTCCCCGTTGCCGCTGAAGCGCACGATAAAACGGTCGTCCTCCCCGTCTTCCCCGATCTCCCGCAAATCCCCGATATAGATCATGTTGCGGGAATCGACGCTCAGTCCGGCAAAATATTGCGGAGGCATCAGGAAGCGCTCCAGCCTGCGTTCTCCCCCCGAGCTAGAGAGAATATACAGAGCGCAGGTCAGCGTCTCCAGAACGAAGGCGTCCCCTTGCGACGTCACGGAAATAAACTGCGTTCCGCGCCAGCGATCCGTCTCCGCCGGGAGCCTCGCCGTAAACTTCTCGTTCGCGTAGACGTCCGTCACGACGCCCGACATCGTCATCCTGATCAGCGCGAGCTGCCTGAACCCGAGCGCGTCGCTCGCGTTCGGATCGCCGACGGGCAGACGCGTCGTCAGGACGTACAGACCATGCTCGTCCGAGGCCAGCGCCAGCGGATGGAACGGAATGCCGTCCAACTCGTGCCCGGACCTGCGGAAGCGAAGCTGCCCGTTGGCCATATCGAACGCCGAGATCGACGGCTCGCCGGCCGCATCTGCGACGAACAGCGTGTCTCCCGTAATCGCCAAATTGGCCGATGCCGTAAACAGATGATGCCCGGGCACGAACAGGCGCTCATGATGCCGACTGCCCCTGTCGTACGTCCATAAGTCTCCCTCGGCGTTCAGGAACACCAATCGGCCCTGAGAGTGAACGGCGAAGGCGGTCACGTCGCCGACGCCTTCAAGCTGAGACAGATGCACCGTCTCGAGAACCCCGTATTTCTCCCCTCGCCTGATAGCGACCTCTTCGTCCAGCTCCAGATTGCGTCCGACTCCGCGGCGGGCCCAATGCTCCGGCCGATTCAGCGAGAAGTACGTCGTCCCGCCCTTCATGTCCGTCCCTCCTTCGTCTTCCCGATTGTCATAGCTGCGAGCTGCTGATCAGTTCGATGCGGTGCTCTCCCGAGTACGCGATCGCGGTTTCCGGCAGCTCCAGATCTCCGCCCGCGCTTTTCCGAACGGCTTTCCCTTCCGCGTCCAGCCACAGGTCTTGCACGTACGCGACGCCCTTGACCCGGCTGATCGCGCCGTAGATGTCGCCCTTGTGAACCGTCCTGCCGAACGGCCAGCCCTGAACGCCGCCCGGTTTGTCGTGAGGCGCCAGCAACCGGTTGAGGGCGGCGACGATCCGGTGCCCCTCTTCCATAAAATGAGGCTCCACGACGACGACCGCATGCACCGTCACCTTCACGTAATCCGGAGCCACGACGTGGACTTCCGTCGTGATCAGCCTTCTGTCGTCCAGATGCTTCGCCACCGTCGCCAGAAAACCCGCGCTCGGCATCGGAGTATCGCCGATCCCCTGAGGCACGACGACTACGGTGACCGCTCCGTCGGCCGGTTGGCCCTTTCCGGGCGCGTAGTTCGGGATGACGTGCACCCTCGACAGCTTCAGTCCCGGCGTGCTCATCGCGATCCTCGTGTAATCTTCGCTCGTTACGGCGCAATATGGAACTTGCCATTGCGCCCTGGCCCGCTCCACGCACTCCTCCAGCGTCTCGGCCTCCGCTCCGCCGAAGCCGTAGCCGAGATTGTCCGCCGTCAGCAGCAGCTCGTCCTGCTCTTCCAGCAGCCAGCGGTTCAACAGCCCCGGCTTGATGTTGCCGCGCTCTCCGCCGCCGAATTCGCATACCGTAACGCACAGGCTCGGATCGGCTGCGCAGGCCGGAATCGCTCCGTGCTCGTCGTTGCCGAACGCCAGCTCTCCCGTGGACGGATCGAACGTATAGTGCCTGTCGAGCGGACCCGAGCGATCGAAGCTGTCCACCGGCTCCCAATCTTCCCAGACGAGCCGTCCGTCCTTGCCCTCCGGCACGCCGACCTGGATGCGAAGACCGTCCCGGCGCTTCACGGGCAAGTCGTACAGCCGCAGCTTCTGATGCGGCAGGCCGTTGCTCCGCCCGATCCAACGCAGCTCGGCGAAATCTTCCGAGCAATGAATGCGACGGATGTTGCCGACGCCCTGGTCCGGAATCGCTCCGCGCTCCCCGTCTCCGAACCGGACGATCGAACTTCCTCCGGCCGTTCGCTCGACGACATATACTTCGCTCTCCGCGCCGGCCTCTTCGAAGTCCGGCACCTCCCGCCATTCCTTCCAGCGGCCGTCGGTCTGCCGCACCTGCACTCTCAGCTTGCCGCAACGCGCGAGCAGACTGTCCGCTTCGATCAACTGATTCGGGAGCCCTCTGCCGTCGAACGCCATCTGCTCGCTCTTCGTATCCCGCTGTCGCAGCCGGGCCGTATTCAGCAGCACTTGGTCAATTCGCGGCGGCAGCTCGTAACCGTCCTGCTCCAGTAGGCAGCAAATCCAGTAACGAGGACGGTCCGCTGCCGGGTGAACGATGACAGGCCGCATCGGCGTGGCGACGCGGAAGGTAATCCGCCCGCTGCTCGTCAGATGAAGCGTGCCGTCCTCCACCAGTTCCAGCGGCAGCCAGGAATTGCCGTGCTCCTCGCTCCAGCCGTACGACTTCCAGGCGACGCGAGCGGACGGGACGATTCCGTCCGCCTTCGTCTCCTCGCCGTCTGCCAGCTTGACGTATAGCGAAAGCGACTCTCCCGCTTCAAGCTCGCGGTCGAAAGCGATGTACAGCCGGCTCCCCGCTTCGGCTTCGCGGCCGAACGCGTAGAAGGCGACGTTGCCTCTCTCGTTGGAGGCGGATCTGTCGCTCGCTTCCTTCTCCGTGCGGGTGACGATGCGCTCGATGGATAGAGGCAGCAGCTTGACGGGTTCCACCGTCTCGAAAACCTGATCCTCGGCCTGCAGCTTCGTGCCGACGGGAAGCACGACCGGCTCGCGCACGTTGCCGAACGTAACGTCCGCTTCCGCTTGCTCGGCCTCCCTCGGAGCGACGCCGAGCAAGTCCAGAAACTTGCGGACGTTGCGCTCCGGCACGCGGCTCAAGTAGTACTGCTGCATTTCGCTGAGCCATGCGAACAGCTCCAGGAACGTGATGCCGGGATCGTGCGCGTTCTCGTCCGTCCACTCCGGCAGCCGCCGCGGAATGCTGCGGCGGGCCTCCTGCAAGATGTTCTCGAACGCGCGGTCGTCGAGCGGGATTCTTGGAAGCATCGGCTTCCCTCCTTTCGGCATTTTAGAGGTCGTTCAAAAAGTCCGGTTTTGATCACGAAGCATTTCAGGAAGCCTATTCGACGTCGAATCTTGAACTCAGCCGGTTCTTCCGGTGCTCACGTAGCTTCCACTACGCTTTACGACCGTTCCTCATCACTGGTCTTCGTCCAACCTTCCAGGATGCATGGGCGAGCAGTTCGCCGTCAGGCGAACGACCAGCCTCGGTGCTGAAACCCGAACTTTTTGAACCTTCATTTGAACGGTCGTTCAAAAAGTCCGGTTTTTGAACCTTCCTTTGACTTTATTTCACAGTCATAATAAGCCGGTGGCCGCCGCCGCAGGAGATCATGCCATGCGGTACGCGGCGGATGTCGTCCGGCAGCATTTCCGTCGATTTGCCGTTCTCCGTGCGCACGACGCCGAGGTAGAGCTGCTCCACCCTCTGCACGCCTTTGACCGATTGCAGCAAACCGTAGAAAGCGGAGGCGTGGATCGGCTCGCCGATGTCCCAGCCCTTCCCGTCCGACTGTCCGGTCAACGGATCGAGGAACCGGTTCAGCGCCTCCAGGCAGGCCGTCTCGACCGGAACGAGAATGTCCGGCGCGTCGGCGACGATCGTCGCGAACACCGAAATCTCAATGAAAGCCGGAGCGATAACGGTTAGCTTGCCGGCTTCCCCGACCAGATTCGCGGTTCTCCGGCGCAGCTCCGTCTCCAGCTTGCGCTTCGTCTCGGCAAAATTCTCCCTGCCGACCGCTCCCCCGGAAGGAAGAGCGACGACGACGAACGAACCCGGACTATTCTCCAGTCTCGCATTGCGGTTCGGCAAGCACTTCACCTTCGTGATGCCGGGCTCGATCTCTCTGACGAGCCATTCCGCATCGGAAGGGGAGATTGCCCGCCCGCGATGCTTGAGCTGCTGCGGTCCTCTGCGCAGCGCGCCCTCGAGCGGCTCCGCGTCTCCTCCGCCGGTTGCGGGCTGAGGATTGGACACGCCTTGCACGAAAGCGATCGACTGCATCAGCCCGGTCACTTGCGCCGGCCCGACATTGCCGCGCGCCCCGCTCGTTACCCGATACGTAACGCGAATCTTGTCCCCGCCTCTCAGCGGAGGCTCCATGCCGCGCGTTCCGTCGCCGAAGCGAAGCACGCCGGTCGCAGGCTGAATCGTATAATGCCGATCGTCCGGAGCGGAGCCGTTAAGCGAGCGCACCTCGTCCCAGCGCACCCACAGCCTCTGCACGCTGCCTTCGCTGTCGCGAAACACCTCGTACTTGTCCGGATCGGCTTCGCTCAACCGCGCCAGCTCGTGCTCGCCGATCGTGCCCGTCTCGTCGACCCATACTTCCTGGCCGACGACCGGAGTCTGCGACAGCACGAAGCCTCCCTTGCCGGGCTCGGGAAATTCTCCGGCGATCGTGCGCAGCTGCACCGCTTTCACGGAGTTGCGGTGGATCGCTTTGACGCTCGGCAGATCGGCCTCATCCTCGCCGTATTTGCCGTCGCGGTTCACCGCCCTCAGCCAAGCCCTCGCCTTGCCGAACATCGAAGCCGGAGCAAGCGACGCCGGCCCGACGAACTGCAGCAAGCCCGATTGCGTGAAGCTCTGCGTATCGTCCACCGTTTTCAGCGCTTCCCAGCCCCATTCTCCGCCTTTGCGAACGTAAGCTTCCCATTCGATCCAAGGAAGCCGCTCGTCCGCCTCGGGCTTGCTGCCCAGCGCGAATTGCATGCGGATCGGCCCCCGCACGGGGGGAACGTCAAAGCCGAAATAGACGGCAGGCGCCGGGCACGGAATCGGCAGGAACGCCTTGAAGACGTCGCCTCCCTGTCTCGTCGTGGCCGTAATGTCCGTCAGCACGGCGTTGTTCAGCGTGTAAGCCCAATCCGGGCTTAGCTCGGCAGTGGAAGGATAGGCGTAGGAGAAAGCCAACGCCTCCAGACGAGGGCTCATATACTCGACGATCGGAGCGGTCGGCGTATCGGTCGCCGCCACCCTCGCGCGAATCCAGAGATCCTCCCGCCCGTTGACGAGCGTCTCGGCCATATCCTCCGGACATGGGAACTCGAGCGTGAAATCCTTCTGCTCTTCCTCCGGCAGACTGGCGAACATCTCCTCGAACGGACCGCTTTCCGGCAGCCTCATCCAGTTGTCGCCGTTCCAGTACTCCCACAGCACTTTGCGAATATAGAGACGCGGAGGAGGCTTCGTCTCGAAATCCGCCGTTCTCATCACCATCTTCCAGCGAATTTCCGGGTCCGGACCGACGCGAAGCTCGTTCGGGACGTTGCGCGCCCGGAACGTCATCCGCAGCTTGCTGCCCCTTTTGCTGAACGCCTCTCCGCAGGAGGCATAAAACACCGAATACGGAATCGAATGCTCCCCGAACGGATAGAATCCCGCTTTGTCCAATTCCACGTCGTTAAAATACAGCTCCCCGGCCGGAATCGCCTCGGGGTCTTCCGTCAGATCGTGCGACGCCCTCAGCGTCAGCCTGTCCATCTCCGGCAGAACGCGCAATATCGGCGGCCCGTCGGAACCGTCCGCAAGCGGTTTGACGCGGCAGCGAATCCAGCGTCCCGTCACTCCGCCGATTTCCGCTTCGATCACGGGACCTCTCGTTTTTTTCCTCAGCGTCACTTCTCTGCCTTCCGCCGACGCCTCCTCGAACGGGATCCATTCATCGCCGCTCGAATAGCTCCATTCCAGCCAATCCGTCCTGGCGAACAGGGACGCCAGCTCCTCCTCGACATATCTGCGCTCGGCGTTGTGCCACTTGAGCGTGAGCCTCGCGGGATGATCGAGCCGCAGCAGCTCGTCGTGCCGAACGTAGAAGACGTGATCCTGAAGATTGTCTCCCGAGGTCGAAAACAGAGAAAATTCCGGGGCCGTCCCCGCTTCCGTCCGGTCGCTGTAATCGTCCCCGGCCAGCACGATGCGATCCCGCCCCGGGTGAACGTTGTACAGTTCCATCAGCTTGGCCGGGCTGACCAGCAGCGCGCCCTCGGTCTCGAACGGAAGCTCTTCCCCTTCGTCTTCCGCTGCCGCCGTCAGCAGCGTTCCGCCCGGAACGTAAACCGACTCCCTGACTCCCTCGTTCAGCGAAAATACGACGTTCGCGCGCGAGGGCCGAGCCGGCTGGAGCTGCACCTGCAGCAAGTCCAGAAAAGCGATGAAGTTGTTCAGCGGAACGCGATTCAGCCGTTTGATATTCTCTCCCAGCATCTCCGCGGCCAGATAGAACAGCGCCGTGCCCGCGTCGGGATCTTCCGGCGAGAAGCGCCATTCCGGCGTATAATGGGGAACCATCGCCTTCATTCGCTCGACGAGAGCGTTCAAATCCCTTCCGTCGATCGCAGGGGCGCGGGCTTGCCCGTTTTGCCACAGCTCTGATTTCATCCGATTCGTCGCTCCCGTTTATTTCGTGCCTTCTTCGAGATAGAAGGGATATACCTGGTTAAAAAGATTGTTCGTGGATCGAACGACGTACGAGATGCCGATCGACAGCTTGCCGGGATGGGACGGATCGAGCTTGGCCGTCACTTCCACGTCCGTCACCCGCGGCTCCCATACCGTAATCGCCTGCGTAATGTCGGTCTCCAGCAGCCGCAGCGTCGTCTCGTCGGTCGTGCCGAACGCGAAGTCGCGAAGCCCGCAGCCGAAGTCGGGACGCATGACGCGCTCTCCCCTGGAGGTCATCAGGATGATGCGGATCGCCTCCGCGATATCGTCCTCCCCTTCCGCCAGCAGAAACCGTCCCGTCGTGGCGTCCACCTCGATCGGGAACTTCCAGCCTCTCCCGAGAAAAGATGCGCTCATCGCTTGTCCCCCTTCGCATTCGTCCGAATCAGTTGATTTTCACCATCGCGCCTTTGATCGTAACGATCCCGTCGGACATCAGGTCGAGCTTGCCTCCCGCCTTTACCGTCATCGCGGCGGTCGCCTGCAGGTTGATCTGCGTGCTCTTGACCGTGATCTCCTTGGTCGACTCGATCTTGATGTCTCCCTTGTTGTCGATGGTGATCTTGTTCGTGCCGTTTTTCACCGTTATCGTACCGGCGGAGCTGCCTTCGAGGATGACGGTCTGGGCGGCGTTCTTCGTCGCGAGCGTCACCTTGTCGGCGCCTTCGTCGATCTCGAGCTTCAGCCCCTGCTTCGTCTTGAGCGTAATCTTCCCCTTCGACTCCGTATCGTCGAAAATGAGCTCGTGACCGTCTCTCGAATGGATTTTGCGCAGATTGTTTTTCTCGTCCTTGGCCGGCGGCTTATTCGACGTATTCCACAGCGATCCGATGACGAACGGCTGGTTCAGATTGCCGAGATGGAAGGCGACGAGCACCTCATCCCCGACCTCGGGGACGAACAGCGTTCCTTTGCCGCTCCCCGACATCAGCGAGGCGAGAGGTGCCCAATCGGTCTCGTGGGAATTTTCCCGCAGCGGGAACTTCAGCTTGACGCGGTTGAGGCCGTCCGGGTCTTGGTTGTTCGTCACGGTAGCGACCATGACTCCGTGAACGAAGTTGGCGCTTCCGCCTCCGTCTGCATCGGACCGGCCAGGGAAAAAATCGTCCATGGGAGTCATCAAAATGCATTCCCTTCCGTTCTGAATTGGGTCATGTAGCCTCGGTTGCTGATAACGTGGGTGACGGACGTGAGCAGCAGCGTCTGGTTGAATTTGGGGCCTAGCCCTTCCAGCTTGATGTTGCGGCCCGCGCGCATTTCCGGAAGGCCGACGCACTCTCCTTCGCCGTTCACGAGATGCATCGCCCTTTCGTTCAGCAGCGCGTTGGCCAGCGTCTGCGCCTCCGCCTGGGCGGTCGCGTCGCTGTAGACGATTTCCACGGACTGGCTCGACAGAGCGGACATGATGTCCTTGCCCGTTCTTCCGTTCGTGCCGTATTTGTTCACCGATTGGGACGTCGCCTGGAAAGGCTCGCGCGTCTTCGGATCGGAACCTCGCACGATGAACTGGCCGACCTGATCGGAGATGTCCACGTTGGCGGAATAGCTTCTCAGGTTTTTGCCGTACATCAGCGTAACGACGGGGCTCGCGGAGGGCGAAGGCTTCTTGAAGTAAAGCTTCTGTTCGATAACGAAGAAGATGTAGTTGATCTCGGAGGCCAACTTTTTCAGAAAATGAAAATCGCTCGTCTTGAACTGCTCGATCGTCGGCTTCGGAGTCATCGTATCGTCCACTTGAAGCTGGAAGCTGTATTTTCCGCCGATCTCCTTGACGACGTCGCTGATTTTTTTGTTCAGCCACAGATTGGACTTGGCGCTGCGCATCATGAAGAAGGAACGGTCCATGCCCTGAACGACGATGGAGGGCTGTCCCTCCGAGGGGTAATCTACCGATATCCCCGTAATGATGCCGTCGAACACCGTCTCCAGCTTGTCGGTGTAGCCCATCTCGATCGTAATCGTCTTGCCCACGTCGATGAGCGAACCGATCCACTTGAACTGGCGTGCCACGGCATCATAGGCGTTCTCGATGCGGAACTGGAAGCTGTCCGACTTGGCGGCGATCGACGTCTCCACCTTCAGCATGGATACGGCGATCTGCTTCAGCGTGAAGCTCTGCCCGTCCACCTGAATATCGAACGCGGGAGCGAAAAAATTGCGATATTTTCGTTCCAGATCGGCCAACTCGTAGGTCGTGCTGTCGAATTTGATTTTCGCCACGGCGCTTTCACTCCAGCCTAGGTATAATCAGCTTCCGTCCGTACGGCAGCCTGCGCGGATTGTCGATGCCGTTCGCCTCCGCGATCGCCCGCCAATGGCTCGGGTCCTCGTACTCTTCGGCCGCCAGCATCCAGAGCTGCTCGTCCTGCTTCAGCATTTTCTGCTTCGTGCGGTCTGCGCTCTGCCGGGGAACGTTCTGGTACTGCTCGGTCATCGACTGCACGGCGCGGAACGTCACGTTCAGCGTCGCCCGCACCGGAACGCCCGAGTCGAGAAACATCGTAAAGCGCTGCTGCACCTTCTCCGCCACGCCCTTGAAATCGAGCGAGCCCCAGACGAACCGGCAATGCGGCGGCGCGTGCAAGTCGCGGTCGACGTTCAGGAGGCCGGATATTTTGGCCGTGTGCGTGCGGACGTCGACACCCTTCTCGTACGTATCGAAGAACAGATCCATCGTCAACGTCGTCGCTTCCCCGCTGACGAACTGGGCAATCGGGGACTGCAGCCCCGGAATCGTCTGCCACGCGAACTGGTTGCCCGACTGCAGCACATACTCGTTCGGATTAAACAACACGTCCACCGACTCTTGGCCGTTGCTCTTGATGATAATGATCTTCGCCTTGCTGAGCGCCATCTTGTGATCGGCTCCCCTCTCTGTCTTCGTCTCTCGCGTGGCGTTAGGCCGCCAGGCGCGCCTACTCGCAGGGCTGCGGCTTCGGCCGGGCCGTTAAGCTCGCGGGGCGCGCTTATTCGCAGTGCCTGGGCTTTGAGCCACGCCCCCCAATGTTGTCAGGTTTAGCGTACTATGCGCGGCCCCGGCCGCTAAACGTTGTGAGGCACATTTTGGTCTTAACTACCCAGCTTGGGTAGCGCCGAGGCACTTTTTTGGCCTTGGCCACGTCGCTCAGGAGCCGCGGAGGCACTTTTTTGGCCTTGGCCACGTCGCTCAGGAGCCGCGGAGGCACTTTTTTGGCCTCTACTCTCCTGTCCCGCCACCGTCAAGGCACTTTTTTGGCCTTGGCCACGTCGCTCAGGAGCCGTGGAGGCACTTTTTTGGCCTCTACTCTCCCGTCCCGCCACCGTCAAGGCACTTTTTTGGCCTCGGCCACGTCGCTCCGGAGCAGCGGAGGCACTTTTTTGGCCTCCACTCTCCCGTCCCGCCACCGTCAAGGCACTTTTTTGGCCTTGGCCACGTCGCTCCGGAGCAGCGGAGGCACTTTTTTGGCCTCTACTCTCCCGTCCCGCCACCATCAAGGCACTTTTTTGGCCTTGGCCACGTCGCTCCGGAGCAGCGGAGGCACTTTTTTGGCCTCGGCCCCGCAGTTTCAGTCCCGTCAAAGCTCAACCTATTCGCCAAGGACCGGGGGACGACATATTTTAACCTTAATCTGACAGCATTGGCCACGCTCCCATCGCTCGCGCCAGCTCCGTTAAAATCCGTGAAGACGCTGCTCCATTTTCATCCGCTTCATCAGCGATTTGTACACCTGATCCGCAAGCTGATCCGGATGAAGCTGCGGCAATGCGCTGATCGCCTTCTGCAGCGCTTCCTCGCTAATCTCCGCGGCCGGTACGGGCGCGGCATTCCGAGCCTGGTTCGACGCCGCGGTTACCGTCGCATTGCGGCGAAACTCCAAAGGTGTGTCCGGTTCGTGCGTATGGACGGAGGGATCTGCAGCGTTGCCCGGGACAGCCGCATCGCGTCTTTCCCCGGCCCTCGGCAGCGCGGCGTGCGCTAACGACAGGCGAGGAGCGTCGCTCCGATCGAGCTGCGCGGACGAATCCTGTTGGATCGGCAATAACGGTTCTCGAAGCGATTGTCGAATCGGATGCGTCGACGGCGCATTCGGCAACGTCGCCCGGGCCATCCTGCCGGTCGACATCACGGTACTGAGCGGGACCCGCCTTCCTCTCTGGACCAACGGCGAGCGGTCTCGCTGCCATCCGGCAGAAACCTCTCCGTTAGCGCCTCGCGACAGAATATTGTCCGAAACGGGACGCATAACGTCTGCCCCGGTCTCTCCCCTCCGAACCGCCGGCAATCCCGGATTCGCAAATTCGGTTCGCGCTGCCGGAGACAACGGCCTGCCGGACTGCCGATGCACGGCGAGTCTGTCGGGACCGTCTGTCGGAATCAGGAGGTTGCGCTGTCCCAGTAAAACGAGTTTTCCCTGGTCGATCCTGCCTCGCGCTCCCGACAGTCCCGCATTAACGAGGCCTGGATTTCTCAAGCCGGCTTTATCGCTTATACGGCTCGATACTCTCGTTCCTCGGATGTTCGCATGAACCGGAGTCGCTCGAATGCCAGCTTGGTACCCGCCCTCGTTAGATCGGACTCCATCCTCGGAACTTTGTCCGCCCTCGTTAGATCGGACTCCATTCTCGGAACTTCGTCCGCCCTCGCCCGCTCGATCAGACGCCCCGGAAACCCGAGCTTTCGCGTGAATCGTAGGCGTTCGGGCTCCATCGCCGGCGCCTTGTCCCCTGTCGTCCGCTCGATCAGCAGTTCCCGAAACCCGAGCATTCGCGTGGATCGTCGGAGCTTGAAAGCTGCCTGCGGAATCGCGCCCCGGTTCTCCTGTAAGGCGACCCAGACCTTGTACTCCGCGATCCGTACCGAGGCTCTCCCCCGTTGTACCGGAGCCGTTCGCTCTGGCCAAGCCCCGTTGCCCCGTCTCGCCCGAAGCGGATAAAGCGTTCCGTCCGGCTGCACCGCCGCCGGTCGAACTCCGGGTTAATCGATGCGACAGCTTCAGAGAACCTGTCGCCAGTCCCAGCTTGGTCTCCGCCTGCGGCAGCCGGCGACTTTCTCGAACCGGTTCGCTTGCCGCTGAACCTGCACTTGCCGCTTGAGTTGCTGCGGTTTTCATGCCCAAGCCGATCGTTCTCTTCGCCGCAATCGGCCGTTCCCGCTCCGTCATACTCCGATAAACGAGAGGCAGCGAAGAATCGGCCCCCGGCCTGCGCAGCGACCACGGTCGCACGCCAAGCGCGGCTTTTGGCTGAGCCGATCTCTCTCCCAGTTCAACCTGCAAACCGTCCGTTCGCCCGCCCGAGCTTGCCTCCTCCTTCGCAACACCCGACGATGAAGATTCCTCGAAGCGAGTTGTGCCCGGCCTCAGCGCATGAGAGAGCCGTAACGCATGACGGCTCCAAGATCTCGCATGCTCTTGCGCCTCTTCGGAGACAATGCCGCCGTCAGCGCTGGTCGAACTCCCTTCAATCAATAGGCCGGAAGGAGTATCGTCGACATGCGAAGTCTGCTCCTGCCGAGCTTGCCGCCGAGCAGCTTTATCTGACCGTCGATTCCCAGCGTCACGAGAAGCGTCAACCGCATCCTCGCCTACTCGCTCGCCGCTCTCCAACCGCCCCCCGGCATCCCGGGTTTCGGTCAGGCTCTGCACGTCCGCCAACAACTCCCGACGAGAAGACGCCGAGTGGCCGGACCGGTCGTTCTCCCGCTGCGCTTCGGTCTGACGCGCCGAACTCGACTCCGCATTCCCGTGCGCCGCCGTACTGCCGCTTGAACGTTCCGTCTGCGGCTCCGCTTCTCCCGGCGACGGCGTCTCCACCCGATTCGCGCGAACGACCGCTCCGGAAGGATTCACGCCTCCATCGACAGAACGCTTCCCGCCGTCGACACGCAGCTTGGGATTCAAGAACAGAAGCTGCGCATATACCGCTTGAGGCTTCTTGCCTTGCGAACTCCCGGACGACTCCTTCGCCTTCCCAAGATCGGCAGCTTTCTTCCGTTTGCCCGAGGCGCTGGAAGCTTTCGCCCGAAGCGGAATTTTAGCCGCCGAAGCCTGGTCGCGTTCCCTTCGAAAGGCCGCGTTCGCCTTCGCGCTCATAGGCCACGACGTGCGCTGCGCCAGCGTCTCGGCCAAGGAAGTTCTCGCTGCGGGGGACGCCTCGCGCCGGGGAGCTTCGGACAGCTCATTCCCGAAGCTATCTCCGTCTTCAACGTCGGTCCCGCGAGTACGAGCTTCTTCCTCGACAGAAGCAGTCCGCTCGTTCTCGGGCATACGCTTGTTAATCTTGCGATTCTTATTCGCTCCCCTGACCGAAGCGCTCGACTCCCGCACAGCCTTGGCCGCCTCGTCCGAACGTCCGTTCAAGTCCGTCGAAAGGGCCGTTTCCCTGATCCGCCGCTGCTCCACGACGATGCGCACCGCCTCCCGAACGACGACCGTGCTGCGCTCCACGATTTTCTCGCGTTCCACCACTTTTTCGCGCTCGACCAGCTTCTGCCGCTCGACCACCTTTTCCCGCTCGATAACGCGATCTTTCCCTGCCGGGTCGGGCCGGTCCCGAACGATGTCGCGATACCGGATCTCCGGCTTTTCCTTTGCGGGAGTCACCGGTCCGGCAACGCTGGACCGCTCGGGGGGGCGGAACGGCGTCCGCTCCCGGCCTTTGCCTGCAGATTTGCCCTTCTCCTGCGAAGAGACCCGAAAAACGAGAGGTTGTCCGCTTCGGACGCCGGGGCGAATCGGACCGTATTTGCCTGCGATCTCGCCGGCGAACCGTGCGTGCGCGGGCCCCGCTCCTGCCAGTGCTGCCTTTGCATGCACCGTTCCCGCATTTCGCCGAATTGCGCCGATCCTCATTCTGCCCCCTCCTCTCTACGCGTCTCCCGCAGCCTCTATGCTCTGAATATCGCTTTTACTCCGTTATGTACCAGTTCGATCGTCTCGATCGCCACCTCGCTGGAGGAGGCGATCAGACCGGGACCGCTCCATTTGACCGGATACGCGTCGAAAAAATTCCACCGGCAAAGCTCGGCCCCGTCCTGCTTGTATAAAATGATAGAGCCGCTTTTGCGGGTTACCGTCCCTTGCGACGCCTGCGCGTACCAATTCCACAGCTCCTGCGAGGAAGACAATCCCCGCTTGAGCATAATCGTCGAATTCCGCACGCCCTTGGGCAGCCGGTGAACGTACCCGTTAACGCCGCCCTCCCGGATTTCCTCATATTCAATTTGCGATTCCAAGCCGTGCGCTTCGGAAAAACCGGCGACGAGCATACCGTCCAACTCGACGGCGAAGCGAAACGCCCCGTTCACCTTATGATGCATTGCAGCCGCGGACACGTTCCGTCGTCACCTCTTTCCGAATACGTCGAACACGTTTTGCTTATCGGTCTCGTCGTTGAGCTTGCGGTTGATTTTCGAGATTTCGTCGCACCATCTGCGCCGTTCCCGATGCTCCATGTTCATGATCTCATCGTGGGGCCAGTGAAAATAATAGGCGATGAAGCCGACTTCCTCGTAGATTCTTTCAGGAGAATAAGCTACGAGAGGCCCTCCGTTACGGATAAAAAATCGACTTCCACCTCGTACTCGTGATCGCATTTCGGACATGCGGTATGCAGCTTCGGCGATTCCAAATCGTTGATCTGCCTGTACAGGTTTTGCAGGTAGGCCAGATCCGCGGTAAACAGCTTCTCTATCGTTTTCGTATCGACGTGCTTCACGTCCCCGAGCCGGGTAATGACGCGAGCCAGCAAAATAATCGTCAGGTAGCTCTGGTTCTGCTGCACGCGAGGATCTCTCATCGGCAAAATTTCGTCCGCCGCGGTCGCAAGCCGCATGACTCCCCGCTTGTGCAAGGTGCCGCTGTCGTCCACATAGCCGCGCGGGAGCTCGAACTCGTATTCCGTCTGAAACGCCATCGTCTCTTTCACTCCTTGCTTCGTCTATCGGTCCGTTAAAAAAGCAAAACAAGAGAGAGGGCCTCCCTTGTCGGTAAACGCTATTCCGTTCGTTATTGCCGCAACGGGGTTCCCGACCGGACTGCCCGTCCGCGCGGCGGCCCGATCCGGGACCGCCTCGCGCCGCGGGACTCTCATTTTACGAAACGTTCCGCTCCCGGCTCTCGTCCCATGCGAAGGAAAGCCGCCTCTCTCGCCTTATTTCTAAACTATTAAGCGGTACGAGTCATACCCTCGTGAGCAAGCTCGAGCAGCTCGATCGCCACTTCCGCGCCCGATCCGTTAAAGGATGGAGCCGTGTAGCGAACCGGCCAAGCCTCGATGACTTGCCACGTCGCGACGTCGCCGCCTTCTTCGTCGATGGCGATAATCGTCACCGTCTTGCGCTCCACCGTGCCGTTGATGCACTCTTGAATCCATTCGTAGAGTTCCATCGACTCGGTAGCGCCCCATCTCAGCGAAATGTTGCCGTAGCGGGCAAGGCCCGGCAGCTTGCGGGGCGTAATGACCTCGTTCCCCTCGCGGTATTGCACGACGTCGAAAGAAGCGTCGAACCCGGCGACTTCGCTGAAGCCGGCTTGCTCCAAACCTTCGATCTCCACACGGAATCTAAAATTGCGGTACGGATCATTGCGTTCTCCTGGCATGGATATCCTCTATCCCCTTCCGTTCATATTGGGTGGTTCCTCAATTTATCGTTCATTCCGGACTAGGCCGGCGGCTTACTCGGAGCCGGTTTTCTGGGTGATGCGGAAGACGACGAACTCGGCAGGCTTCACCGGAGCGACGCCGATCACGCAGATCAGCCGTCCGTTGTCGATATCGTCCTGCGTCATCGTGCTGCGGCCGATATCGATGTAGAACGCTTCGGAAGCGCTGCTGCCCATCAATGCGCCGTCGCGCCAGATCCGCGTCAGGAACGCGTCGATCGTCCGCTGGACGCGTGCCCACAGCTGTTCGTTGTTCGGTTCGAACACGACCCAGTTGGTGCCGCCCTTGATCGATTCCTCGAGGAAAATGAACAGACGACGAACGTTGACGTATTTCCACAGCGTATTGGAGGATGCCGTGCGGGCGCCCCATACGCGGATGCCTTGGCCCGTGAAGGAACGGATCAGGTTTACGCCGGCAGGGTTGAGGATATCCTGCTCGCCTTTGTTGTATTGCACGTCCAGGCCGACTACGCCGCGCAGCACTTCGTTCGCCGGAGCCTTCTGAACGCCGCGCGTCGTGTCGGAACGGGAGTAGATGCCCGCGATCGTGCCGGACGGAGGAACGAAGATGTTCCGTTTGTCGAGCGGATCGAATACCGACAGCCACGGATTGTAGAGCGCGCAGTAGCTGGAGTCGAACAGGTTGCGGTGCGTCATGACGTCCGCTACCTTCGTTTTCTCGCGCGGAATGTCGAGAATCGCGAAGCGGCTGCCCAGGTTTTCGCAATGTGCGACGAGGGACAGCTGCACGTTGGCGTCGGTCACGCCCGGAATCGCCATGATGCTGACGACGTCGTTGTCGATGAACGCCTGGATGCCCGTGCGGCGTCCAGGACCGCGGTCTTCTCCGATGAAATCGGCGGCGGAGATGCCGTCGACCGAGCCGTCGCTTCCGCCGGCCAGCACGAATTCGACCTTGCCCGTCGCGCCCGCGCCGGATACCGTCTCGAACGGAGGCGTCGCGTCGGTCGACAGAGCCAATGCCCGTACGTTTACGAGATTCGAACGTCCGGCAACCTTCTCGACGAACGTCGGAGCTTCCGGATTGAGGCTGACTTTCTCGAAGCTTTCCACTTCGTCGTTATAGATGACGTGCAGCGAAAACTCGCAAGTCGATAAAATTTTCGCAGGCAGCAAAGCGTCGTCCACGACGTCGCCGGACAGCTCGTCGGCCAATTCGATCACGTTGCCTTGCACGCTTACGACGCGGTTGTACTGCGTCTCGCCGCCTGCATTGTAGGCGACGACGTCGCCTGCGTAAAATCCGCCGGCGTTCTTGACGCGGTAGCGCCGATCCGTCACTTCGTAGATTTGCGTCTTCGCTTTGCTGGCGTCCGTAATGACGACTTTCACCAGGTTGCCCCAGGCTCCCGGGTTTTTCGTCGTGATGCTCAGCTTCTCCGAGACGGAGCCGGTGTTCGTCGCAACCTGAGCGTCAGAAGGCGCTACGCGCATAACGTAACAACGGGAACCTCCGTTGGTGAAAAACTGATCTACCGCATAAGCCAAATAGCGATAGCTTCCGAATGCGCTTTCGGACAAGTAAGAACCGAAATTGCGCTGAAAATCGGCCGGACTCGTAATGAGCAGCGGCAATCCTTCGACCGCTCCCCGCTGCGCGAGGCCAATGAAACCGGCGGTGCTCGTGCTTACGCCGTCGAGCGGCTTGGAGCCGCTCTCGAATTCCTCCACGTATACCCCAGGCGATAAATACTCAGCCATGATCCCCGGTTTCTCCCCGTCACGTATGTTATGTAAGTTTGAAATCTAGCTGCTCGTAAGGGGAAAACCAGTTCCTCCTCTCTCAAAATGGGTTTATCTTATCGTCAACCGGAAACGTCTTGCCTGGCGGCACTTCGTCCAATCAACGCCACGCCCTTCATCCAGCGTCGACGGTAAACGCGGGCAGCCGCGATACTTTGCCGCCTTCCGCTTGCCATACCGTCTGCCATCTCTTGCCGTCCGCCGCGATCTCGGCATGAATCCGGCACGCCGCCGGGAGCAGTCCCCGAAACGGGAGAATCGCCGTGCCGGCCTCGTCGCTCGTCGCGCGGACGGCCGGCAACAGACGGGTTCCCCGATTCCACGCGCCCTTTATAGGCCGGTCCACCATAATGACGGCGGGGTGGTCCGTCCAATCGACCATCCGGTTCCATTCCAGCTCCGAACCGTCCCTGTCCCTGAGCACGAAGGCGTCCCCGGGCGCCAACCGCCCGTGTCCGGGAGCGATTTTCAACCGCTGCCCGTCGCCTCCGCTCCGTTCTTCCGCCAAGCGGCCGCGAACGGCCGTTTCGTCGTCTATGTAAGCCATGATCTCCGCGCCCGCAAGCGGCAGGCCGTTCGCGTCGCGAAGCTCCACGATCGCTCCGGTGCCGGCGGCGGGAGGCACATATGCTCTCCCGGGATGAAGACTCACCGTTACGATCGGAGGGGTTCCTCCGTTCGCCGGCAAGACGACCTCTTCCCGCACTTCCCGGTAAGCGGCCGACGCGATTCGCAACATGCAGCGCTCGCCCGGCACGTCCAGAAATACGTAACTTCCGTCCGAACTCCGAATCGGTTTGCCGTCGATCCCTTCCAGCGATACGATCAGCGAGGAAGGAGACGGCGTCGTGCCGGTCCAAATATCGAACGGCTTCACCGCCAGCGAACAGCGGGTAACGAATGTTCTCTCGGCTCTGTCCACCTGCATCAGCCTCCCTTGTCGCGCAGCGTGATGCGGCGCTCCAGAACGCGGGAGCCCGGCTTGACGCGGTTCGATTCGAGCAGCACGGGTCCGACGCGGTACGCGAGAGACAGCTTGTACGGATTGTCCCCGAACTGCCAGAGCTGCGTCAGTTGATCCGTGCTCAGGTTTTCGGGCGTGATCCGCAGCTCTTCCCCGTTCTCCAGCAGCGTCCCTTCCAGGTACGGGCTGCGCAGCACGGAATTGTCGTACAGCGCCTGCATCGCTTTGCCCAGTATTCGGTGCTCGTCCAAAATCCGCGTATGCAGATCGGCGGCGGAATGGGCTGTCAGCATGTAGTGCAAGTCGACCGCGAGCGGGGGATAACGAAGCACGCCTCCTTGCGGCAGCATCTCGTTGCGCCTGGCTTCTCCGTTCTCCCTGATGCTGCACAGGTAGAGCGTCAACGCCAGGTCTCCCTTATCGACGGGGGAAGCCATTCCGATCAGGTCGGGCCGAGGGACAGGGTCCGGAGACAATTGTTCGCGCAGCAGCTTGAGCAAGCTTAAGCCGACGTCGGCGACAACAGTATAACCTCCGATACAGGCTCCTCCTTCCCCGCACAAAATCTGAAAAATTTCTAAAAAATTCTACATTTCGACTTTATTATAGCGGTAAAACAACAGGGTGACTATCCAAATGTTACGTTTTCTTCGTCTAAATACGGGGAGAAACTTTCTTTCACGAGAATTTTCCCCATTTTCTGCAGTTCCTGCCTCGCCGCGCGGATGAAATGCTCCATTCCGATCGGCTTCCCGGAGCCCGCCGCAAGGAATGCGGCAGCCAGCGCGATGTTCTTGATATAGCCCCCGGACACCTCCAGCCGCGCGGCCAGAAACGCCAGATCGACATCGGGAGACACCGGAGCCTCCGGCGGAAGATGAACCCGGAAAATGCGCTCCCGCTCGGCTGCGTCGGGAAAAGGAAACTTCACGACGAAGCTCATCCTCCGGATCAGCGCCTCGTCCATGTTCTGAAGCAGGTTGGTCGCCAGAATCGACACTCCGTCGTACGCCTCGATCCGCTGCAGCAAATAGGCCGCTTCCAGGTTGGCGTATTTGTCGTGCGCGTCCTTGACCTCCGTCCGTTTGCCGAACAAGGCGTCTCCCTCGTCGAAGAACAAAATCGCCCCGCTGTTCTCCGCCTCCGCGAACAGCTCGCTGAGCCGCTGCTCCGTCTCGCCGATGTACTTACTCACGATTCTCGACAGGTCGATCCGGTACAGCTCCAGGCCCAGCTCTCCGGCGATGATTTCGGCGGCCATCGTCTTTCCGGTGCCGGGCGGTCCGGCGAACAGCAGGCTAAGCCCTTTGCCGTACGGCAGCTTGCGCCCGAATCCCCACCGCTCGTACACGGTCTCGCGATGCAGGAAGCGGTCGCAGGCTTCGCGGATGAGCGAGTACGGCTCGTCTGCGAGCACGAGGTCTTCCCACGATCTCGCCGGCGCGATCCGGTCGGCGAGCTGCGCCAGCCGATGCCGGAACTGCCCGCGGCAAGCCGCCTCGATCTCGTCCCGTTCCGGCAGCCCGGCTCCCCGGCTCGCGGCGAGCGCCAACGCCTGCCGCCAAGCGCTGCCGATCTGGCCGGGAGTGAAACGGTACTTGTCCGCCAGCTCCCGCCACGTCGAAGGGACGTAGCCGCCGGCGACGTCCATCGCCTCCGCCTGCCAGAACGCCTCCCGGACGGAAGCGGGCGGAATGCCGGCTTCTCCGTAAATCCAGCCCGCCTCCTCCGGAACCGGCAGCTCCGAAGGCTGGCGACGAATATGCGACGTCCAGCCGATCAGAGGCATCGCCGCATAGCGAACATAGCGGTTCAAAGCCGCTGCCAGCGCTTCGCGATACGCAACCGCCGTTCCGGCGATCGCGTGCTCCTCCCGGAAGACGATGCCCGCTCCGGTCAGCACCGCTTCGCGGACGATTCTCGCCAGGGCCGCTTCCGCCCGGTCGGCCTCCTCCGGCAAGCTGCGAAGACGTACGACGAGCAGTCGCTGCCCTCGTGCCGCAGCCAGATGAACGAAGCGCAGACGCTTGCCTCCGCCGGACGGACCGGACAGATGCACGAACGGCGCCCGGCCCCTCGCCGACGCGCCTCCGTCCGCCAGACCTTGCAGCGAACGCATGACCGGATCGTCCGGAAGCAGCGCGGGGAGCTCTTCGAGCGCCCGCGGCTCGTACGCTTCGACGATGCCTCTCAGGCGGCCGTCGAGCGTCTCCGAGCGCAGCAAATAGCTGATCGTCCGCTCGTCCAGGCGCAGCGCCGTCTTCAGCTTCGGCCGAACCTGTCCTCCCCCGCCTCCGTACGGCTCTTCCGGTTCGAGCAGCAGGTCCCGCACCCTTCCGGCGCCTCTTAGCAGCGCCCTGGCCTCGGAAACCTCATCTTCCGAATCGCAAAGAAACCGATACGCGAAATCCGGCGTCGGCGCCTTGCACGTAATATCGTCGTTGAAATACGCATACCATTTCTCGTATTTCCGGCTCGTTTCCGCGGCAAGGCAGAGCACGACGAGGCGTCGCTCCCACACGGTAAGGCGAAGCCTGGCGCAAAGCAGCGACAGCGGCAGCTCCACGCCGGCACGTATGGAAGCCTCGGCGGCAAGCGCGATCTCCCTCTCGTGCGCCCGGCGATCGCGAACGTAACGCAGCCACGCTTCCGGCGGCGCTTCCGTTTCGCCCGGCTCCGGCTCCATCAGCTCCTGCGCGGTGACGACGAGCCCCCTCGGGCCGATCAGCGGCTGCGCGAACGGATTGCCCCCGCCCAGCTCCAGCAGCATCAGCAGCCCCGCGTCCAGCCATGCCAGCTCGGCGGCCAGATGATCTTGCGCATTCAGAAACGGTTCAACTTGTGCCACTTCCACCTAGTTCCTCCCTCACCGACACCTAACGCCGCATCAAAGTCAGCACCGCAATGTCGTCCGACTGCGGCGCCCCGTCCGCGAACATGAACACATGCATAAGCAGCGCGTCGATCGTCTCGGCGCTGGACATGCCCGGCGTCATCTCGAGAAACTCCCGCAGCCGCTCGGACGAATACTGCTCCTGCGCCGCGTTCTCCGCTTCCGTAATGCCGTCGGTGTACAGCAGCAAGCGGTCCCCCGGCTCCAGCGACAGGCGCCCGTCGTGGTAGACGGCGTCCTCCATCGCGGCGAGCGGCAGACTTTTTCTCAGCTTCACCGGCTCGATCGCGCCGCTGGCGCGCACGACGTACGGCGTGCAGTGGCCGCCCTCGCTCATGACCAGCTCGCCCGTGGAGCACGTATACACGCCGCAGACGATCGTCGCGAATACGAGCGGATTGTCGCGCGCCAGCTCGTCGTTGACCATCGTCAGCAGCTCGCCGGGCGACAGGCCCGGGCCCATTTTCCCCTTCAGCAGCGTCAACGTGACCGCCATGAACAGCGCGGCCGGAATGCCCTTGTCCGAAACGTCGCCAAGCGCGAAGAACAGATGGTCGTCATCGATTTTGAAGAAATTGTAGAAGTCTCCCCCGACTTCCTTGGCCGACTTGAGCAGCGCGCAGACGTCGTAAGGCTCGTACGCCGAAGGCATCGTCCGGGGCAGGAAGCTCATCTGGATCGTGCCCGCCACCTGCAGCTCGCTCTCCAGCCGCTCCTTGATCGCCGTCGTCGATTGCAGCTCCGCGAGCGACTCCTCGACTTTGGCGTACAGCCTCGCGTTCTCCAGGGAGACCGCCATCGGACGAGCTACCTGTTCGAGCAGCAGCCGGTCGCGGGTCGTGAACTTGCCGCCCTTCTTATTGATGACCTGCAGCACGCCCTCGACCTTGTCGCGGTTGACGATCGGCACCGTCAGCAGATTGCGGGTTTCGAACCCGGTTCGCTCCGCAACCCGGTTGGACCAGCGCGGATCGTTCTTCGTGTCGTTGACGATCAGGCTCTGCCCGCTTTTCGCCACGCGCCCGGCAATGCCTTCGCCCGGCTTCAGCCGGATCTCGCGAACCTCCGCCCCCTTCTCTCCCTGGGCGAGCTCGAAAAACAGCTCGTCCGTCTCGGGATCGACTAGCAGCACCGAAGCCGCTTCCACCGGAAGCACCCGCTTGGCCGTATTCATAATGAGTTCCATCTGTTCCCTGCGCTTCAGCGTCGAATTGAGCTGCATGCTGATCTCCAGCAGCGCTTTCATTCGACGAAAACGCATCCGCAGCACCGCATACAGCGCTCCCGCTCCGGCCGCCGCCCCGACAAGCGCGCCGGCGCCCGCGGCCACCCATTGTCCATCCATGCGTTCCCCTACTTTCGCCGGTTCGCGGCAAGCGCGCGGCTTAAGCTTTTAATCGTTCAAGCGCCTCTTCCGTCGAATCCGCCGTTTCCAGAATGCTCAGGAAGCCCGACATCTCGAACACGTCGCGCACTTGTTCGTTCATGCTGGCGCAGATAAGCTTTCCTTGCAGGCTTCTGACCTTTTTCGCCGCCACCAGCACGACGCGCAGCCCCGCGCTGCTTATGTATGGCATCGCCGAGAAATCGAATACGAAACGGGTGTTGCCTTCCGCGGTCAAAGCGAGGAAAGAAGCTTCCGCCGTCTGCGCGTGCTGGCCGTCCAACCGTCCCTCTATGCTCATAATGGCCGCGCCTTCGCGCTGCGTCGTTACGATAATCATGGATAATCTCCTCCCGAATGCGTTGAACCGAACCGGTCTCCCTAAGGCGAAAGCCGGCCCGCGATGTCAGATCGTTTTACGAAGAATGACTAGATTGCCTGTATCCGTGCGCTCGTAGATGAACTCGTTCATCAGCCTTTTCGCGAAGAAAATGCCCAGTCCCCCGACCGTCCGCTCTTCCAGGTCCAGCGACAGGTCCGGTTCCTCGAACTCCAGCGGGTTAAAAGGCACTCCCTCGTCCTCCAGCCTGATCTCGACGACGGCCGGAAGCGATTGCACGGACAGCGTAATGACATGCCGCCCGCCTTGCGGGAATCCGTAGTTGATCGTGTTCGTCAGCAGCTCCTCGCAGCTGAGCGTCATGTCGAATTTCAAGCGGTCAGGCCAATTCGAGCGCACGCCAATCTCCTCGAAAAACGCATGCAAACGCTCCAGCTCGTCCAACCGGTTGTCCAGCCGAATGACCGCCTCTTCCGTGCGGTCTTCTTCCTTGCCCGTCATTACGCCACCCCCGCTCCCGTTCGCCGGCGTTCGAGTTTTTTCCGCTTTATCCATCATATCATATCGACATGGCATTTTAATGCAGTTTTTGACGAAACCGAGCCGAGACGGAAGAAAAACTGACGCGGAGAAAAAGAGAGAGCAGCGATCGGCACGGGGCCTTCGCTGCTCTCTTCGCGTTGAACACGGAGGTGAGTTGGACGAAAAACGGAAACGTTCGAGGGAGCCCCATTCGCTACTGCCGGGGACGGACGCGCCGGGTCGCTTCCGCTTCGAGCGGGTTGTCCGGCCAGTAATGCTTCGGGTAGCGCCCTTTCAAATCTTTGCGCACCTCGAAATAAGCGTTGCTCCAGAAGCTCGCCAAATCCCGCGTCACCTGGACGGGCCGCTGCGCCGGCGACAGCAGATGAAGCGTCAGCGGCACGCGCCCGCCCGCGATGCGCGGCGTCTCCGGCAAGCCGAACAGCTCCTGCAGCCGCACCGCCGCGAACGGCGCGTCGGGATCTCCGTAGTCGATCGGGATGCGCGAGCCGCTGGGCACCGTCCAATGCGTCGGCGCTTCCTCGTCCAGGCGGCGCCGCCGCTCCCACGGCAGCATCGCCTCCAGCAGCTCCTTCACGTTCAGCCGCTGCAGATCGCTCCGGCTTTTCATCCCTTCGGCATAGCCCGCCAGCCATTCCTCCAGCGTCGCCAGCAGCGCCTCGTCGGACAGATCCGGCCATGAATCGTCGTGACGGCGCGCGAACGACGCCCGCTCCTGGAACTGGCGAGCCGCCTTCGTCCACGGCAGCATCTCCAGCCCTTCGGAGCGTATCCCCTCCAGCAGCGCTTGCAGTCGCTTCTCCTCCGGCAGCTTGCCGATCGGCTTCTCTTCCAGCACGATCGCGCCCAGCTTCCGGCGTTCCCGCCCGCGAACCGCCTTGGCCTCGGCGTCCCAGAAGACGTCCGATTCGACGGCGAACGCCTCCGGCGCGTTCGCGGCGAGGCGATCCGCCGACACCGGAGCGGCAAGCCTGATCCGACTGTCCGCCCCCGCGTCGTCGACGTCGGCGACGACGATCCACGGCTCCAGCGCCAGCGCCTGCCCCGGAGCGAACTCCGCGCCGCGTCCGCCGCTGAGCAGGTACTTGCCGCTGTCCCTCCGGCGGCCGATGCGGTCGGGGTACGCAAAGGCGAGCAGCAGGCCGCAATCGTCCGCCCGCTCTGCGCCTTCATCGGACGCCCCCGCTCCCAGCTCCCGCCGCAATCTCCGAGCTTCCTCCGCCAGCCGTCTCCGCGCTCCCTCGTCCGCGGCGTACGCGCCGTAGCCGCGCAGCGCCTCAATTCTGGCCCGCAAATCCGCCGTCGGCGCTTGTCCGCCGGAATACCGAAGCAGATCCCGCTCTCCGAGCACGACGGCCATTTCGCACGCCAGCCCGCCCAGTCCGAGCGGCTGCGCGCGAAGCAGCATGTGGGCGATTCGGGGATGCTTGCCCAGCTCGCTCATTTTGCGGCCGTGCACCGTAACCTTCCCGCCGTCCGCCTCCAGCGCCCCTAATTGGACCAGCAGCTCGCGGGCTTGCTGTACGGCCGGGGAGGGAGGCGCGTCCAGCCATGCCAGCTCCCCCGGGTCGCCGACTCCCCATACGGCCAGTTCGAGCAGCAGCGGCGCCAGATCCGCCTCCGCAATTTCAGGCAAGCTGCGAGGCGGCAAGGCCGACTGCTGCTCGACACTCCACAACCGGTAGCACGTCCCCGGGCGAAGTCTCCCCGCGCGCCCCCTGCGCTGGTCCGCGGATGCCGCGGACACCGTAACGGTGTCCAGCCTCGACATGCCCGTGCGCGGCGAAAATCGGGACACGCGCATCAGCCCGCTGTCGATAACGACCGTTACGCCCTCCACCGTCAAGCTCGTCTCGGCTACGGAAGTCGCCAGCACGATTTTTCGCTCCCCCTCGGGAAGCGGAGTCAGCGCCCTGTCCTGCTCCTCCGGCGACAGGCTTCCGTGCAGAGGCAGCACGCGAGCGCCCAGCGCCGAGCCGCGCAGCCTCTCCCTCAGCAGCGCTTCCGCCGTCCGGATTTCCCCGACGCCCGGCAGAAACGCCAGCACGTCCCCTTCGTGCGCGCGCAGCGCGTCGAGCGCCGCCCGGGCCACCGCCTCTTCCGCTTTCTCTCCCGCCGGCCTCGGCCTGTACACGGTGTCCACCGGGAAGCTCCGTCCGGCGCTGCGCACGACCGAAGCTCCTCCGAGCAGCTCGGATACCGGCTCCGCTTCGAGCGTCGCGCTCATAACGAGCAGCTTCAAATCTTCCCGCAGCAGCGCCTGCGATTGCAGGCACAGAGCCAGGCCCAAGTCCGCCTGCAGGCTCCTCTCGTGATACTCGTCGAAAATAACGAGCCCTACGCCTTCCAGCGCGGGGTCCGACTGAAGCATCCGGGTCAGCACACCCTCCGTCACAACTTCGATCCGCGTACCTTCGCCGACCTTCGTGTCCATTTTCACCCGGTAGCCGACCGTCCCGCCGACTTGCTCCCCCAGCGCCCGCGCCATATAGGCGGCCGAGCTTCTGGCCGCGAGCCTGCGAGGCTCCAGCATGACGATTTTGCGGCCTTGCAGCCAGCTCTCCCCGAGCAGGGCAAGCGGCACCCTCGTCGTCTTCCCCGCTCCCGGCTCGGCGATCAGTACGGCGTTGCTTCGCTCGGCCAGCGCCCGCTTTAACTCCGGCAGCGCTTCATCTATAGGTAAAGGCGAATAAAACCTCACGCCCGATTGCTCCTTCCGCTCCATGGCAAGCTTGAATGTTTCATCGTTGACAGCTTACCATTTTCGGAAGCGATGCGAAACGGGGACGATCCGCATCCGCTCGCTTGCCATTTTCCTTATCGCGCCATGTCGTTCTCGCATAGAAGAAGTTCATACAGTTCGGACAGCACGTCTACCGTCACCGTCGGGACGACGGGGCGATGGTCCCCGTCCCGCATCGGCTGGAAGGCGTGGCGCACCCATACCGTCTTCATTCCGGCCCGATCCGCGCCCGCGATGTCGGTGGCCAGATTGTCCCCGATCATGACGCACTCGGCAGGAGCGACGCCGTACTTGCTCATCGCCAGCTCGTACAGCCAAGCATTCGGCTTGCCGACACTCAAAGCCGGGCGGCCCGTGATCGACTCGACCGAAGCGAGCAGCGAGCCCGTCTCGGGAATGAGACGCCCGTCCTCGCCCGGGTGCGAGTAGTCCGGATTGGTGCTGATGATGCGCGCGCCCAGGGCGAACTCATGGACGATCCGCTCCAGCCTTCGGTAATCGAACTCCGTGTCTCGGCCGACGACGACAAAGTCGGCGGGATCGGGCGCCGTCCATTCCAATACGCGATGGCCCGCGTTCGCCAGCGCCGCGGTCAGGCTCGCGCTTCCCGACGCCTTCACCGCCACTGGACCGAACGCGTCCTTCAAATAAGCGGCAACCGCTTCCGTAGCGCTGACGATCAGTTCGTCTTCAAGACGAAGCCCCATGCTCGTCAGCTTACCGCGGATTTCCGCGGCGCTTTCCCGCGAATTATTCGTAATAAAACCGATCCGATAGCCCCTGCCGCGAAGCAGGTCCAGCAAGTCGTTGGCCCGTTCGGCCAGCCTGCGTCCGAAATAGATGCAGCCGTCGAGGTCGAAAAACAACGCGCGAATTCCGTTCATCCATCGATTCATCCTATAACTCCGATCTATCAGGTCTCGATTTGCCGCAGTCTGAAGCGCGTTAAGCGGTCTGCTTGGTATCCGCCGCCCTTTTCGTATAAGCGTCCAGCGTGTCCGTACCACCCTCGCCCTCCAGCAGGATGACCTCGAACCGCGGCGCTCCTCCGCGCATCTTGACGGACAGGATGTGGTGGATGTCGCCCTGTCCTTCGAAGCAATGCAGCCCGCCCGTTTTGCCCATCTGAATATATTGACGTCCGCGCTTCTCGGTGACTTCCAAATAATGCACGTGACCGGACACAACGGTGTAAGGGCGGTCCTCCAGCAGCCGCTCCAGCCGTTCGAAGATCGGGTCCGGCTTCTTCCAGGCGGGCTGATGCAGGCAGACGAACGTCCAGTCGACATCGGCGTTATCCGCGAGCACCCGTTCGAAAAAGTCGATCTGTTCGTCGCTCAGATGCGGGTGAATGAGCGTATCCTCGTTCATTGTCCAGGCCTCCGCCGGAACGCCGTCGCCGGCCAAATCCCCAATCAGGTCGACGAACAGCGCCTGCGGATTGCGGATCAACTCCCGGTTAGCCCGCTGAATGAGCTCCAGCATCGCCTCGGGCAGCGGCAGCGGAGCCGTCTCCGTGTTCGCGATCAGAAACAGCGTCCGGTCATAGCGGAACGCATAATAGTCGATCCCTTTGCGTTCGCGCCACACTCGGATCATCGCTTCCGTCCCGTAATCGTGGTTGCCGACCGTTTGGAATACCGGGACGCCGAGTCCGGCGAGCAGCGGATCGATGCGATCCCATTCCTCATGCGCTTCCGCCTCGTCCGTCCAGTACCCTTCCACCAGATCGCCGATCGAGACGATAAAATCGGGATTCAGCTTCTTCGCGGCTTCCAGTCCTTTCTCGAACATTCCGTGCACGGCGCCGCCGGTCCGGTCGCTGATGAAGGCGAAGTCGTAATCGCCGCCCCGTGGGACCGGCAGCTCGCCGAACCACGGCCCTTTTTTCGTACTGAATTTCGTATCGTCGATAATAAGATCTCGTTTATTCGTCATATCCGATACCTCCCGCAATGGATGATTAAGGTTGAATCAGCGCGTTTGCCTGTTTGGCCGCTTCCTTCATGGCGTCCTCGGGCGTCTTCTGGCCCTGCAGCGCGGCCTGGATCTGATCCGATATGATCTTCTGGACGCGGGTGCCGCCCGTGCCGGGGAAGTTGAACCAAGGCACCATCTCGTCGATCTGTCCGTACGTCGCCTTGTAAACCGGATTCTCCTCCAAAAACTTCTGCATCTCGGGCTCGTCCAACGCCGATTGGCGCGATACCATGTAGCCGGTGGATTTCGAAATTTGAACGGACCGCTTCGGATCGATCAGGAATTTGAGGAATTCCCATGCCGCCTCCTGCTTAACCGGGTCCTGAGCGAAGATCATCAGGTTCGCACCGCCTGCCGGCACGACGCGTTCGCCGCCGTAGGTCGGGAAAGGCGCCGTCCGCAAGTCGAATTGCGCCGTCGGCAAGATCGTGCCGAGACCGGCCGTCGTATTGGCCAGCATGGAGACATCGCCCTTCGCCATCGATTCGAATGTCTGCATCAGCTGCAGCAGCGGCATCGATTGGTCGGTTTTGACCATATCGACCACCGCCTGGACGGCGTTCACGCTTGCTTCGGAATCAAGGCCGACCGTCTTCCCGTCAGCGGACATCATGCTGCCGCCGTACGTCTCCATAAGCGCCTGGTACAGCCAGCCGAAATCGATCGGCACGCTCGCTCCGTAATGACCGTCGCGGGTCAACTGCTTGGCGACTTCCGGGAACTCCTCCCACGTCTGCGGCGGGTTGTCCGGATCCAGCCCGGCCGCTTGGAAATGATCGGCGTTATAATACAGAATCGGCGTGCTGATGCCATACGGCAGTCCGATCAACTGCCCCTGCTCGTTCTTGCCCAAATTCAACATGGTGGGGAAAAAGTCCGACATGTCGTACCCGTCCCGCTCGATGAACGGCTCGAGCGGCGACGCATGCATCACGTCATTGGCAAACCGGGTGTAGAGCAGGCCATTCGATACGATATCCGGCAGCTTCTTGGCCGCCGCCTGCACCTGCAGCTTCTCCACGATCCCCTCGTAGCCGTTCTGAACGAACACCGATTTGACCTTCACCTTGCTCTGCGAGCTGTTGTACTCGTTGACGAGGGAGTCGATCAGCTCGCCGCCCCATATGTTCCAAAATTCGATTTCCACCGGTTCGGAGGGTTGCAGCGACGCCGCGCCCCCCGACCCGGAAGGCGATGCCGGTGGCGACGCCCCGTTCGAACCGGATCCGCAAGCCGACGCCGCAACGGATAGCGAGAGCAACAGCAGTCCCATCATTGTTTTTTTCATGTCGATTTCTCTCCTCTTTTATGTCTTTATGTGAACCAGAGCGGGTTCCGGCTAACCTTTCAGGCCGCTCTGGGCGAAACCGTCGACGATATGGCGCTGGGCGATCAGATACAGTGCCAGCACCGGAACCATAGACAACGCCGCGATCGCCATCGTAGCCCCCCAGTCCATCTGCGTCTCGGTGCGGAAATATTGAAAGGCCAGCGGCAGCGGCATTTGATCCGGATCGGTCAGCACGAGAAGCGGCCAGTTGAACTCGTTAAAATTCGCCAGAAACGCGATGACGCCCAGCGTCCAGAGCATCGTGCCGGACATGCGGACGTACACCGTCCACAGCACCCGGAAGGCGCCGGCTCCATCCATTGCGGCCGCCTCCGCCAGTTCCTTGGGAATCCCCAGGAACGATTGGCGCAGCAGGAATATCGCGAATCCGCTCGCCAGATGCGGCACGACAACGCCGGCCAGCGTGTTCAGCGCGTTCATCTGATTCACGATCAAATACGTCGGCACGAGGGTTACCTGCATCGGGATCATCATCGTCATCAGCACGAACAAGAACAGAATGTCCCGGCCCGGGAAACGGTAATAAGCGAAGGCGAAAGCCGCGCAGACGCCGACGAACATTTGGCCGAGCGTCTGCAGCGCGCCGATGCGCAGGCTGTTGGCCAGCCACCGGAAAAAGGGGACCTCGGTCAGCGCCTTGACGTAGCCCTCCCAGTGCAGAGGTCCTGTCCAAACGATGTGCCCGGAGAAGACGTATTCCTCCGACCTTAGCGAGATCGATGCCATCCAGATAATCGGCACCATCGTCAGCAGCGCAAGCGCGACGAGCAGCATATGCTTGATCGTCTCCTCCATCGACTTCCAATAACGCGTCATTGCGGTTGCCTCCTTTGATCGATGGTCAGGAATAGTGAACCGCGCTGCGGGACAAACGGAGCTGCGCGGACGAAATTAACAGGACGATGGCAAACAGAATGACCGAGATGGCGGCCGCTTTGCCGATGCTGAAAAACTGAAACGCTTCCTGATATAATTGATGCACCAGGACGTTCGACGAATTGTTCGGGCCGCCGCCCGTCATAATCTTAATCAGCGTAAAATTCTGGAACGAAGAGATGACGCCCATGATAACCATGAACAGCGTGATCGGCGACAGAAGCGGCAGCGTAATATGAACCAATCGGCTCAGCCGGCCTGCCCCATCGATCGAAGCGGCCTCGTACAGTCCTTTGTCGATCGATTTCAGCCCCGACACATACAGCAGCGTCTCGTACCCGAAGCTTCTCCAGATGCCGACGATCGCCACTGCCCATAAGGAAGCGGTGGCGTCCGACAGCCAGTTCGGTCCGTCGATGCCGAAGAACGTGAGCAGCATGTTGACGACTCCGCGCCGATGATCGTACATCAAGCTCCAGAGGATCGCGACAACGGCGATCGGGGAGACGACCGGCAAGTAGAATAGAAACCGGTACGCCGCCCGCCCTCTCGACAGACTCTCCATCAGCAGGGCCAGCCCGAGGCCGAGCCCGATCGAGACCGGCATCGTCATAAGCAGGTACAGGAACGTATTGCGCAAGGACATCCAGAATACTTCGTCGCGCAGCAGCTCCGCATAGTTCGACAAACCGGCGAAAGTTCGGTCCGGGCTGATCATGTCCCACTGCTGGAAGCTGAGCAGGAACGTAAACAGGAAAGGATAGACGAAGAAAACGGCGTACAGCAGCAGGGCAGGCACTAGAAAGAGAAAGGGCAATAACAGCATTTTTCGACGATAGCCGATGAAGAGCTTCATCCAGACGAACCTCCTTCCTTAAGTGGGCAAAAAATGAGAAAAAGCTCGTCCCAACAATACATAGAGGCAATAAGCCTGTATGATTGTTGTTCAGAGCTTTCTCTTAGACATCACTCTAAACAAAAACCGCAAGGATTCGGATCGATTGCGGATGGATCGTTAGCTGCCGCAGCAGATATGTCTCTAGGTTAATCCTAGTTGTTTATCGGCGTATTATCGCATTGTCAAGCGATCGTTAAAATCGCGAGTCTTTCGTTCGCATCCCCAGGGCCCGCCGGACCGCGGTCAGCCTCCTAGCTGCGCAAAAGACAGGTTCCACAACGCTTTGCCGCTCACCGACAGAGACGTCGCTCCCGCCGCCAACGCGGCGGACGCCTCGGCTTCCGTCCCGATCAGACCGCTGGCGACGAGCGGAGTCCTTTCCAGATCCGCAGCGAACGTTCGGATGATTTTGTCGATCACTCCGGGCATCAGCTCGACGCCGTCCGGTTCCAACTGGCGGCACAGCTTCAACCCGTTCTCCAGCGCGCCGGAATCGATGACGAACAGATGGAGGATGCCGAACAGGCCGCAGCGCTTCGCCTCCTTGATCAAATGCCCCTTGGGCGTAACAATGCCGTCCGCTCCAGCGTATTCGGCGATCCATTCGACGCTCTCCCGATCGGTGCTGGACAACCCACGAATCAGATCGATGTGGACGAACGCCCCTTTGCCGGCCTGCTTCGTCAGGCGAACGCTGTCTACGATTTCCTTGACGGTCCCCCCCATGAAAAAAAGGTTGTCCACCGCGCTGTCCAGCGCGTCGTTCAAGTCCTCTGCCCGGCGGACGGCGGCGATGATCGGATGGCCCCCGATTTTGTGCAGCAGCTGCATACAGTCTCTACTCCCACATGGTTATCTCGTGCTTATGCTTTAATTATTGGCGCGGAATGTTCGCGGGATATCCGTTTTAACTCAGCTTTGCGTAAAATTATTCACGACAACCGCTCGACGTTTCAAACCTTCCGGTCATGGGAAAAAAGCTCCCGCATCGCCGCAAGGACGAATGCAAGAGCGTTATCGAAGTATCGGTCCGCCTTATGATTTTTCGTCCGCTTTCGCCGGCAGCGCCGTTTGATTAGTCGAAACTCCGCTTGGAGCCGCTTCATTTTGCATTTGACGTTTCAGTTCTTCCAAAAAGCTCAACTGCAGCCGGCATTGGTCGTAGATATTCTGAAAAATAAGCCTTACATTGTCGGGCACTTCATAATACTGCTCCTTTTCCCGCTCTCCCGCCTTCATTTCGTCGTACAGGCTTTGAATCGCGAGCCGCTGTACGTCGAGCGCTCCGACGATTTCCTCGCGCGATGCCTCGTCGATAAACGTCAGCACGGTATACAGAGCCGTAGGAAATACGACCGAGGATTTTTTGAACGAACGGATGAGCATCCGCTCGAACTCCGACCGTCCTTTGTCCGTGATGGAATAGATCGCTTTCGAGCGATTACCCGTCTGCTCGATCGTCTGCAAATGAACAAAGCCGTCCTTGTCCAGCTTTCGCAAGGCGTGGTAGATCGAGGCTGGCTGAACGTATGCCCATTTGTCCGTCTTGGCCATCTGCATCTTTTGCTGAATTTCGTAACCCGACATCGCGCCGTACTTCAACAGCAGCCCGAGCACCATTACATTCGTCATGAATTTTTCTCCGCTTCCTGTGCACTGTATCTTCATAATACATTCGAGCTTGCCGGCAAGTAAAGCTAATCGAGAAGAAGTCCCGCGATGCAGTCTGCCCGCTATGTAAAAATAGTCTTGTCAAATACTAAAGTTTTAGTATTATAATTATATTATTAAAATTTTAGTGTGAGGGGATCAACATGACAAAGCTTTCGTCAAGAAAACAAAAAGCCGCTCTCTTCGTCGTCGCCACCGCCATATTTCTCGATATGCTGATCTACGGCCTCGTTGTGCCCATTTTGCCGGAATACGCCGTCTCGCTCGGCGCTTCCCAGACCGATATCGGCTTGCTATTCGGCAGTTATGCCGTCGCAATGTTCGTTGCTACGCCGATTTGCGGCGCGCTCTCCGATCGGATCGGACGCCGCGGGCCGCTGCTGTGGGGTCTGCTCGGGCTGGCCGCGGCAACGCTGCTGTTCGCCTTCGCCGACAGCTATTGGCTTCTGGTTGCTGCTCGCATCCTTCAAGGCATAGCCGCAGCCGTGACGTGGACATCCGGACTGGCTCTTCTAGCCGACCTATATCCTTCCGAGCAGCGCGGAAAGGCGCTGGGCATCGCGTTATCGGGTCAGGCGGCGGGAATTCTGCTAGGTCCGACCGTAGGAGGATGGCTCTATCAGCTCGGCGGGTACGCTCTTCCTTTCTTGTTCGCTGCCGGCCTGGCTCTGATCGACGGCATAGTACGCCTCGTCCTGCTGCGCGACTTACCGGACCGCAAATCCGAAGGCCATCTGTCCCCCCTTAGCTTGATGCGCAGCTCTCGGCTGCTGATCGTCGCCGGAGTCGTGATGATCGGAGCGTCGGTTCCGTGCATTCTGGTACCGACGCGCCCCGTGCATTTGAAAGAAAAATTCCAGGCCGAACCTGGCTTCGTCGGCATGCTGTTCGCGGTTCCGACGCTGACCTACGGCCTTGCCACCCCTCTTATCGGCAAGCTGTCCAATCGTTTCGGCCACCGAATAACGATATCGCTCGGGCTGATCCTTATTGCAATCAGTCTGCCTTTAGCCGCATGGCCGACCTCCATGTGGATGCAGGCCGCATCCATGGCCCTGCTGGGCGTAAGCATGGGAACGGTGCTGGCGGCTTCCCTTCCCGCGCTTGCCGATATCGCGGACAACAGCGGACAATCGTCTTACGGCGTCACCTTTGCTGTTTACAATACCGCTTACTCGATCGGAATGATGCTCGGTCCGATCGGAGGCGGCGCGCTCGCCGATCGGCTCGGGCTTAGTTACTCCTACGCCGTGTGGGGGGCCGTAGCCGCTTTATATCTATTAGCCGTTCAACGGCTAGGAAGTAGACGCGGCGTTCCCGAACGGAAAGGATAAAAAAACAGCTAATGCCTTTTCAAGCAGGCAGTTTGGCAAGTCGTAGAGAGACATAACAAATAAACCTCCATTTAGCGGAAGTTTACGGAATGAGATTTTTAAAAAGCGAAAGTCGCCCTTTTCCGAGCCTGGCGTAGACGCGGCGTGTTTATGCTGTTGGAGCAAGCAATCACGCGGCTATATGACGGGGCTGCCATCATAGAATGACCATAAGCACAGGCCAACCAGCACGATCCGGTAGGCTAATACTACGAAGGGCTGTCCCGTAAGCAGGGGCGTACAAGACGATCGAAGAAGCGAGAAGCGCATCTACCTTCTGGTATAGCATCAGATGCGCGGAACGCCTACCCATCGCTCATCACTTAGTACGGCTTTGCTTTTACGGGACAGCCCGCCTGTCGAAAGCGAATTACGTCGTGACCGTCACCGTCGTCTCCGGATCAAGGTTGACGATTTCCAGCACGATCGGCGTATTGATGTCCAGCTCGACCGTCTCCCCATCCTCCGGAGTCAACGTCAGCGTCGTCGTCGAAAGAGTGATCAAGTCGGCCATTTGCGGCACGCCGTTCACGTACACCGTGCTGTAGCCGTTGTTCGCGGCGACCGCCTCGAACGCAGCCGCCGCGACGCCCGAATCCGTAAAGAAGCTTGTTGCCGCCAGTACGAGCGGCGCCGCGTTCGTGACCGTAACCGGCGCGGGCACGACGTAGAAATACTTGGAAACGGCGGGATTGGAGGTCGTCTCCGCGGTGGCTTCGACCGTAACCGCGATATTGAATATCGTAAGAGCCATGGCATTCTCCCCCTTTCCCCGTTTGGGACGGACTGGACTTCCCGGTTCTTTCGGAAGTCTTTATAGCTTATGTCCGAATCCGGCGGTTGATAGGGCTAATCCTGCCGTCATCTCCCCCATTTCACCCTGCCTCCGCGCGAAATCTCACCGTCTCCAGCACGATCGCGGTTCCCGCCTTCAGCGTCTGTCCGGTCGCGGCGATCGAGACGGCGTCCGGAGCCACGCGGTACAGCTTGCCCTGCTGCATAACGCCGTTGACGTACAGGTTGTAGTACCCCTGCTCTCCGGCGATCGGCAGCTCAGTCGACGGAGCCCCGTCGTCGTTCACGAAAGCGGTCGCCGGAATCGCAACTTCTACGCGGAAGTCCAAATCCGCGGGCAATACGTGAAAATGCCGCGTAACGGCCGGAAACACGCTTACGGGTCGGACGCGTACCGCAGCCGCGCCCCGCCTGCGGTTTCGCCAGCCGCGGCCGGCGCGCGTTCCCCCGCGCTTCGTTCTTTTCGCCAATCGGCGGCGCTTGACGCAGCGGCAGCACTTGCAGCATCGCTTTCGCCGTCTGACGCACCTGGACAGCTTCCCTCGCTTGCGCACGAGTCCGTACCCTCCCTTCCAAGTCCTTCTCTCGTTCAACTTATGCGAAGGGCAGAGCACGGAGCCGGGCCATCGGCCACGCCGAAGGGGGATTCTTCTTATCCGGGCTCAGACGGCGGTTATCCGCGATTTCCTTCCGGTTCGTTCCCCGGTTTGGAGGCGGGCGCTTCCGGAGAGGTCAGCATAATTTTGCCGTCGGCCAGCTCCAGCTTGATTTTGTTCGAATCCTTGACTCCGATCGATTCCAGGTAGGCGGCCGGCACCTGAAGGCGGCCCGCCTTGTCTAGAATCGCGTACTCGACGTGGGAATCCTCCTCCGACTGGGCGATGCCCAGCTCAAGCTCGGCCAGCTCTTCCGCGTAGGACTTGCGCCGGAGCATTTCCGAGGAAATTTTGCCGTCGCGGATCGCGACGACCCGGTCGACCTTCCTCGCGAGCAGCGGGTCGTGCGTGACGATGACGACGGTAATGCCGATCGTCCGGTTGAGCTCGCGGAACAGATCGAGAATCTGGTCGGCCATCTTCGAATCGACCGAGCCGGTCGGCTCGTCGGCGAGCAGCAGCTTCGGATGGTTGGCCAGCGCGATGGCGATCGCCACCCGCTGCTGCTCTCCCCCGGACAGCTGATGCAGCTTGTTGTTCTTGCGGTGGGTCAGCCCGACCGCCTCGAGCAGCTCCAGCGCGCGAAGCCGCTTGCGTCTGCCCTTGAGCAGAATCGGCAGCTCCACGTTCTCGAGCGCGGTCAAGTAAGGAATCAGATTGCGCGCGTTGTTCTGCCAAACGAAGCCGACGCTTTCCCGCTTGTAGCGCACGAGATCCCGCTCGCTCATCTTCAGCATGTTCTTGCCGTCGATCTCCAGCTTGCCGGCCGTCGGCCGGTCCAGTCCGCCGAGCATATTCATCAGCGTGGACTTGCCGCTGCCGCTGTTGCCGATGATCGCCATCAGCTCGCCGGCTTCAATCTGCAAGTCCAAGCCTTGCAGGGCGAACACTTCGAGATCGGCGGCTTTGTAGATTTTGACCAAGCCTTCGCAAGTAATCATCGGTCAGTCCTCCCCCAGCTTGAGCGCTTGATGGACCCGGATACGGGAGAGCATGTAAGACAGAATGCCGAGCCCGATCGCCAGCATGGCGCCTACGACGGAATACAGCCTCATGAAGTCGATCGATTCGAAAATCACCTTGAACGGCGGCACGAGGCTTCCCGGGTTGAACGCGATCTGGAAGTTCGGCACGTACAGCGTGCTGGCCAAGTTCCCGATCAGAATGCCGATCAGCACCGCCGCTCCCGACGTCAGCAGCTGCTCCAGCGCCAGCATGCCGATCAGCTGACGCAGCGACACTCCGATCGCGCGCATGATTCCGTTTTGCAGCGTCCGGCCTTTGAGCGACAAGATCCAATACAGCAGAAACCCGACGAAGCTGATCATAATGGAAATGATGAAGCCCAGCGTCAAAATCCCGTTCAAGGCCAGCAGGAACGGATCGTTCTTCGCCTTGATCAGCTCTTCCTTCGTATTGACGATGCTCGTCAGCGGTATTTTCTGCTCGGCGATGCTCTCGTACAGCTCGTTCGTCGACACGTCCGGCTTCAGCTTCAGCCACACCCGGTAAGGCTCCAGCGCAAGCAGGAATTGGATACGGTTCAAATTGCCGACGACGAGCATCGGGGCGGAGTTAAGCCCGCTCTTGTCGGCTGAAGTGACGGTGCCCAGAGGCGGATTCGGATTAAACGTCGGAAAATAATCGACGATGCCGAAAACGATGAACGGCTGATAGTTGACGTTCTCCCACCCGATGTTGATTGTATCGCCCTTTTTCAGTCCCCGTTGGTCCGCCATCGTTTTGGAAATGAGCACGCCCCGGGGATCCGACGCGATCAAATTCAAATATTCGTAAAGCGGATAATCGAGCAGATGGTCGGGAAACCAAGCCGTTCGTCCGAAGTCGTCCGTGTCGATGCCGATCAGCCGGACTCTCCCCATCTGGTCTCCGGCCGAGAACGCGGCGTCCTCTTTCACGAACACCTTCGCGGCCTCCTCGACGCCGACCAGCTTCCGGAACGGATCGAACGAAGGCTCCAAGTAGTGAACAGGTTTGTTCGTCGCGGGGGGCTCCGGTGCAGGAGGGCCTCCCGGCGGGGCCGGAGGCGGTTTGTCGTTGGGCCATTGGGACTGAAGGACGATGTCCGCTCCGTTGCCGTAACGAATGCGCTCTTCCGTATTGATATTGATCGTGCGGGCGGCCCCTGCGCTGAACACGCCGATCGCGATCGTCATAATCAGGAAAACCATCAGAAACTGATACTGGCTGCTCGACCTCCCGACCTGAATGAGCGTAGCGTACAGGGACGGAGGCCACCACTTGCGCCCGGCCCAGTAAATGAACTTCAGCATGAGCGGGTACAGCCTTAGCAGCAGCAGCCCCGCGCCGACGACGAACAGGGCCGGCATGACGAACTGCAAGGGGTCGAGATTCAGATCGTCCGCGCCGAGGCCGAGGCTCTGCAGGTCCTTCAGCCGGTTGCGGAACGTGTAAAGTCCGTAGAAAGCGGCGGCGAGCGCCAACACGTCCAGAAACGCCTTGTGCCAGAACGGCGTCTTCTGCATTCTCGCCAGCTGCTGCTTGTGGCCGACGATCGAGACCCGCGTGGCGAGCAGCACGGGCACGAGCATCATCAGGAACGCGGCCGCGGCGGCGATGCCTCCGTACAGGAACGCCTGCTCGTTCAAGCGAACCGTCATCCGGGACCGCTGCACGAATTCCAGGAACCCGTTGGACGCGCCCAGCACCTTCGTCAGCCATAAGCCGATGAACGGGCCGATCAGCCAAGCCGCGCCGCAGAGCAGCGCTCCTTCGATCGCGAACGACGCGACCACCTGCCATCTGGCCGCCCCCCGACTTCGCAGGACGGCGATCTCGTTCTTCTGGCGATCGATGATCAGATTGGACACCATGAACATATAGAAGCCGAGCATGATCAGCACCGGCACGTTCAGGGACCACATCAGCTTGCCGAGCTGCTTCGAGCGCTCGAAATATTTCTCGATCGTAGGAATCGTCGGAGCGGAGAACTCGGACTGGAACGCGGCCGATCTCGACTGCGCTTCGGCCCGGATCGCCTTGTCCGTCGCAATGAAGTCATTTACGTTGCGAAGCTCCATCTTCGTGTAGTCCAGCACGAAATACCAGCCGCTGGCGCTGACCGGCACTCTGCCCGCCCGAATAAACTCGTTCTCGAACAGCTCGGCGTCGGCGACGAACGCGGCCCCCAGATCGCTCAGGCTCGTATTCCGGAAGTACGGATCGTCGTATTCCAGCTTCGTGAACATGCCGACGGGCTTGATCTTAATCGTGCCCTGAATGCTGTTGTCCCTCAGCAGCATCTCCTGATCGAGCACGAGCCCGAACCGGATCAGCGCCTGTTCCGTAAGCATGACCTCGTAGACGCCGTCCACGGGCTGCTTGGCGGGCAGCCGGCCGTCCACGACTTTGATGTGCTTCTCGAAGTCGCTGTAGGCGCGGATCGTCGTCGTAGGCGCTTTTTTCTTATCCGGCTCTTGCACCGGGACGAGCTGCACCGACTTGCTTCGCCGCTCCTTCACCAGCTCCTTCACCGGAATGCCGAAGCCCGGGCCGGCGGTCTGCTCCATGTACCGGTCCAACGTTTCGATCACCGACTGCCGTCTCTCCTGATCTTCGTTATAGAACCCGACCAGCGACCAGTGCTGTCCGGGATAGGTCCCCCTCTCGGTCTGAAACGTCTCCAGATCCTTGACGAGCATGCGGCTCAAAATCGCTTCGGAATAGATCGGCATCGTGCCGACGAGCGCCACGGTCATGAGAATGCCGAAAAACAGGCTCGATACTAGCCATTTGTTGTTGATCATTTTACGGATGATCATGATGAACAAAGCCAAAAGCGCAACCTCCCTTGCGACCCGAATGCGAACCTGTTATTGCAGCACGACGATCTGGCCTTCCTCGAGTCCCTTCACGATCTCCACTTCCGTGGAGCCGACCAGGCCGGGCTCTACGTCGACCTCGCGCAGCCGTTCGCCGTCCTCCAGCACGCGCACGAAGTTTCGTCCCAAGTACGAGCGCAGGCCGCTTCGCGGAATTTTCACGATGCCCTCCCGCTGCTGCGTGATGATCTTCACGTCCGCGATCGAGCCGATTTTGGCTTCCTTCGGCAAGCTCGGCAATTCGATGTACAACGTTCTGGCGTATTTCTCGGCCAGCTGCTGATTCATCGTTTCCGGGGCGGAGGAAGGCGTCTGCGTCACCGTGCCGACGATCTTCTCGCCCTTCAAGGTCACTTCCGCCGGCACGCCGACCTGCACTTCGCGCAAGTCGTTCGCGTTGTCGACGCGCAGCGAGAGGCGCAGGCTCGACGGATCGGCGATCGTGACGAGCGTCTGATACGCTTCGACGTAATCGCCTTCGACGAGCGATTCGGCGAACACGACCTGGCCGTCGATCTCGGCGGAGAGCTGCTTGGAGTTGAACTGCTTGGCCAGCCGGTCGTACTTCAACTGCTCGATCTCGACCTGCAGACCGGCGATCTTGAACGCCTGCTCGTCGGAGTCGCGCGCTTGCCGGAACCCGTACTTCGCTTTCTCCAGCGCCAGCTGCTGCTCCTTGAGCTGGATGTCGAGCCCGTCCACGATCAATTGCACGAGCAGATCGCCCTTCTTCACCTGATCGCCGGATTTGACCAGGATCTCGTCGATTCTGCCCCCTTGCCCCGAGAACTGGGCGATGCTTGTCGAGACGGATTCGAATACGCCGCTGCCGGAGATCGCCTTGACGATCGTGCCTTTCTCCGCGGTAACCGTCGAATAGTTTTCCTGCCGCGGCTTGACGAGGGGCGGCTTAAGCTCCTCTTCCTCCCGGGGCAGCAGCGAGCAGCCGGACAGGGCGCCGACGATCGCGAAAGCGATTCCAAAAGCAATCATTTTTTTAAGAGTGCGAGACAATTTGTCCATCCTCCAGTTCGTATACTTGGTCTACGATTTCCATGATGGCCGGATCGTGCGTCGTCAAGGCGATCGTCACGCCGCTATGCTCCACGAGATCTCTGAATACTTTGATAATTTGCAAGCCGGTCCGACTGTCCAGCTCCGCCGTAGGCTCGTCCGCCAAAATCAGCTTCGGCTTGTGCGCGATGGCCCTGGCGATCGCCGTTCTCTGCTGCTCTCCTCCCGACAGCTCGAACGGCCGATGGTGCATCCGCTGCTTCAGTCCGACCCGCTCGAGCGCCTGGACGGCGGCCTGCTTGCGTTCCTGTGCCGGATAACCCGCAACGCGCAGCACGAACTCTACGTTCTCGTAAGCCGACATTAACGGAATCAGGGCGAACGATTGGAAAATCAGCCCCATCTCCTTGCGCCTGACCTCGTCCCTTTCCTTGCCCGACATCGACGTAAGCACCCGTCCGTCGAACGTGATTTTGCCTTCCGTCGGCTGATCCAACGCGCTTAGCAGGTTAATCAGCGTCGTTTTGCCCGAGCCGGATCTTCCCTTGAGGGCGACCAGCCTTCCCGGCGACAGCCGGATATCCACGTCCTTCAGCACCGTGACCGCTCCCGAGCCTCTGCCGAACACGCGCTTAATGCCATCGGCGCGGATGATCTCTCCGTCAGCCGTCTCCTCGCTTGCCATCGATTATTCTCTCCCCTCGTTGCGGGACTCCCCGAATGCTTTTCCATTATTTTCAATGCTAAACCCACTATATCACAGACCTAATCGGAGTCAATTTCTCTACTTAATATAGTTCGAAATGATCGGCAAATGTAAGATTCTCTCGTGACATGCTCCCACCACTTGCAGAAGTGGGGGCTTCCCAGGACATAACTGCCAACGCAGCTAATCATACTGGGCGATCCCCGCCAGCCCGGCGGTTCTCTCTTGCGCTATGCAAGGCCTAATATTCTTATCCCTTCGGTCCTTATGTTTCCGGCAGCATTCTCATCCCTTCGATGGGTTGTGCCGCAACCGTCGCACACCCAGACGCGATCCTTCAGCGTCAGTTCCTTATGGATCCTCTCGCAAGCGCCGCATCGTTTGCTGGAAGGAAACCATTTGCCGATCCGAACGAGACGTTTGCCGCGTTCGGCCAGCTTGTA
>NZ_JBEPYQ010000028.1:0-68527 GCF_041641335.1 Cohnella sp.
CACGACCATCCTGAATGGACGGGATAATGGCCATACGCACCTCAAAGCGCACCACTCCCGCTCTTCCACGCACATCCTGAACGAACGGGATAATGGCCATACGCACCTCAAAGCGCACCACTCCCGCTCTTCCACGCACATCCTGAACGAACGGGATAATGGCCATACGCGCCTCAAAGCGCACCATTCCCGCTATCACGACCATCCTGAATGGACGGGATAATGGCCATACGCGCCTCAAAACGAGACAATCGGCGCACCTAAGCAACAGAGAGACCGACTAATCCCTCCGCTGACCGGACAAAGACTGCCAGAGCATATAGAGAGCGCGCTTCGTCGCCCGAAGCCGAATGCCCTCCCGATCGCCCGACAGTTGAAGCTTCTCCACCCTCGTCTCGCGCCCCCGCTCGGCCAAGCCGACATAAACAAGGCCGACGGGTTTGTCCTCCGCCGCTGCCGGCCCCGCGTTACCGGTCACGGACAACGAGAAGTCAGCGTCCATAGCTGCTCGCGCGCCCTCTGCCATCGCGAGAGCCGTCTCGGCGCTGATCGCTCCCGGAGCGCCATCACCCTCCAACAGCTCCCGGGGCACTCCGAGCTGCCGCATCTTCGCTTCGTTGCTGTACGAGACGATACCGCCCCGGTACACGACCGCGCTGCCCGGAATCGTCGTGATCAGCTCCGAAACCATGCCGCCGGTGCAGCTCTCCGCCAGCGCGAGAGTACGCTGCTGTCCGGTCAACAGCCTCACAACCGAAGCTTCGATCGGCACGTCTTCCTCTGCGAACAAGAAGGCCTCCGTGCGCCCGCGAATCGCCGCAAGCGTCGCTTCCAGCTTACGCGCGGCCTCCTCCGCGTCCGCAGCCTTCGTCGACACGCGGACCGCTACTTCGCCTTCCTTCGCGTAAGGGGCGATCGTAGGGTCCTGCTGAGCCTCAATGAGATCGAGCAGCACATCCTCCAGCATCGATTCCCCGATACCGGCGAACTTCAGCATAACGGAATGGAGCGAATGAGCAGGACCTAGCTGCTCCTTCAACCAAGCCGATCCGTCGTTGTCGAACATCGGCTTCATCTCGCGCGGCGGCCCCGGCAGCAGCACATACAACGTTCCGTCCGCGCTCAGCGCGTTGCCGACGGCCAAACCCGTATCGTTGCGCAGCGGGGCCGCTCCCTCGATCAGAAGCGCCTGCCTCCTGTTGCTCTCAATGAACGAGCCTCCGCGGCCGACGAACATCTTCAAGATCTTATCCATCGTCGGCTCGTGCAGCTCTATCCCCTTGCCCAAGTATTCGGCAAGCGCGTCCCGCGTCAAGTCGTCCTGCGTCGGTCCAAGCCCGCCCGTGAATACGAGCAGGTCCGCTCTGCTCCGCGCGATGCCGATCGCTTCCATCAATCGCTGCTTGTTGTCGCCCACCACGGTCTGATAATAAACATCAATGCCCAGCTCTGCCAAACCGCGCGACAGATACTGGGCGTTCGTGTTTACGATTTGACCGAGGAGCAGTTCCGTACCGACGGCAATAATCTCTGCTCTCATGAAACCGCACCCCATGAGGTCCGGACAAATCCGCAGACGAGCCCGAAGGCCGCCCGGCTCAGTCCGAGACCGGAATCAGATTTTTGTTTTTCAGGAAATAATCGACGCCCGAATAAACGGTGATCAGCACGGCCGCCCACACGACGACGAGGTCGATGCGCAGATCGATGAAGTTAAACGGAAAATTGTTCAGCAGCAGCACGATAATCATCGTGATCTGAATCGCCGTTTTCCATTTGCCCCATTTGCTGGCGGCGAGAACCGCCCCTTCCAGCAGCGCGACCTGCCGAAGCCCCGTTACCGCCCATTCGCGGCTGATGATGATAATCGCCACCCAAGCGCCCAACTTCTCCATCTCGACCAAGGCGATCAAGACGGCGGCCATCAGCAGCTTGTCCGCGAGCGGATCGAGCAGCTTGCCGAGATTCGTCACGATTTTGCGCTTGCGCGCGATATAGCCGTCCAAGCCGTCCGTACTCGCAGCAATGATGAACAGCAGCAGCGCGCACACTTGGTTGTAGGAAATCGAATACTCTCCGATCGTGAGCGATCCCAAGTTCAACTTGACCAACAGGAAGATCGTGACGATCGGCACGAGAAAGATTCTGACAAGCGTGATCCGGTTTGCGAGGTTCACGCGATTCCCTCCCCTGACAAATCGTACTCGTACGCATGGGTAATCCGAACCTTGCTCATCTGACCGATCTCCACTGGACAGTTAGTAATGAATACTTCCCCGTCGACTTCAGGCGCATCGTATTGGCTGCGGCCGATATAGACGTCGCTGCGTCCGTCATAGCGCTCGACCAGCACGTCGATCGTGCGGCCGACATATTTGGCCGCGTTCTCGTTGGCAACCTCGCGCTGAATCTCCATCAGCGTATTGGCGCGGAACTGCTTCACTTCGTCCGGCACCTGGTTCGGCAGCCGATTCGCCGGCGTATCTTCCTCTTGGGAATACGTGAACACGCCAAGCCGGTCGAACCTCATCTCGCGGACGAAGTCGCACAGCCTCTCGAACTCTTCGTCCGTCTCTCCCGGGAAGCCGACGATCATCGACGTGCGCAGAGCAGCATCCGGAATGCGCGCGCGTATTTTGCCGATCAGTTCGCGTACGTCGCGCTGGCGTCCCGGGCGGCGCATTCTCTTCAGAATCGCATCCTCGCTGTGCTGCAGCGGCATATCGATATAGTCGCATACCTTCGGATTGGCCGCGATCGTCTCGATCAGCTCGTCCGTGAAGAAGCCCGGATAGGCATAATGCAGGCGCACCCACTCGATGCCCGGCACTTCGCTTACCCGGTTCAGCAGTTCCGGCAGTCTGAACCCTTCGTACAGGTCGGTGCCGTAATTCGTAGAGTCCTGCGCGATCAGGCTGACTTCCTTAACGCCCTGCTTCGCGAGATTTTCTACCTCTGCCAGAATCGATTCGATAGAGCGGCTGCGGAATTTGCCCCGCATGATCGGAATGCTGCAGAATGTGCACGCGTTATCGCAGCCCTCGGCGATCTTGACGAACGCCGTGTGCCGCGCCGTGCTCAGAATTCTCGGCATCGCCTCTTCATAGTTGAACACGGGATTGCCGACGTAGACCGGCTTCGTTCCGCGCAGCGCCTCGTCGATGATGTCGTTGATGCGATGGAAATCGCCCGTTCCGACGATTCCGTCGATCTCCGGCATCTCGTCCATCAGTTCCTTCTTGTAGCGCTGTGTCAGGCAGCCCGACACGATGAGCGCCTTAAGACGGGACGTCTCTTTCAGCTCCGCCAGATTCAAAATCGTGTTCACCGACTCTTCCTTCGCGGCATCGATGAACCCGCACGTATTTACGATAACGACCGTCGCGTCCTCCGGCTTCTCTACCAGCTTGAAGCCTCTCTGGTGGACGAGTCCCGACATAATCTCGGAGTCGACCAAGTTCTTCTCGCAACCCAGCGTGACGACGCTGACTTTCTCTACCATCGATGACTTCCCCCAAACGTACGTCCGTTGTGATATCCACAACAGTATAAACGAACCCGCCGAACGGTGTCAAAAGCAGGCACGGTTAACGATAGTTCGTGAATTGCAGCTCCAGCGGCAATCCCGCGCCTTTAAGCAGCGACATCACCGATTGCAGGTCGTCCTTGCTTTTGCCGGTAACCCTAAGCTGATCGCCCTGGATCTGGCTCTTGACCTTCAGCTTGGAATCGCGGATCAGCACGTTGATCTTCTTCGCGCTCTCCTGGTCGATCCCCTGCCTCAGTTTGATCACCTGACGCACCGTGCCTCCGGAAGCCGGTTCGATCTTGCCGTAGTCGAGGTTCAGAATCGGCACGCCTCTTTTGATCATTTTCGACTGAAGAATGTCGACGACGCTTTGCAGCTTGAAATCGCTGTCCGAGAGCACCGTCAATTGAACGTCCTCCAGCTTGATGTCGCTCTTGCTCCCTTTGAAATCGAATCGGGTTTCGATTTCCTTCAGCGCTTGCTGAACCGCATTGTTCATTTCCTGCATGTCCACTTTCGATACGACGTCGAACGAGTATTCCGATGCCATGTGATCCTCTTCCTTTCATCTATTACCCATTTATGGCTTTATTATATCACGACTAATCCCCCGGATTAAAACAAAAAGCCCTCCGCAGAGGGCTTGGCCTGTCTCAGGCCGGGTCGAACGCGTCATTCCGTTCCATCGGACGCGCCCGCGGCAACCGGCGTAAAAATGTATTTCGTCGAGCCCGAAGCGTTGCCGTCGTCGAACGTTGCTTCATCCACGAAAAATTCGACGAGATCGGTTCGGCCGACGTTCACGTAAAGCGGGACCGTCAAGTCGAAATTCAGCGTATCCGGCCCGGATACGTTTTTGGAGAACTTCACGGTTCCGTTCCGATTGTTCTCGCGCACCTCGATCCACGCCCGGCCGTAAACCACCAATTTGAGTTGATGTCCGGTTCCCGGCGTAACGTCGTAATAGTTCACGCTGCCGACTTTCTTGACGAAGGTCAGCGTAACCGGCTCGATCGACGGCGTCGGAGACAGCGTCTCGGAAGGCGTTACGCTTGGCGTCTCGGACGGCACGCTCGGAGACGCCGTTTCCGTTGAAATCGGCGGGTTCGGATTCAGCTCTCTCGTATCCGGATCCTTGTTATTGGTCCAGTAGACGTAAATCACGGCGAGGATCAAAATCGGAAATGCCCACATCAGCAGCGATACGGCGAATTTGCCCCACCGATCGTTATGCTGCACGCTTCGGCGCCTAGGCTTGATCATCGGCTCGGGAATAGCCGTCTCCGACGAAGGAGGCTGCGGCAGCTCCCGGTGATAGAGGCGAAGCACCTCTTCCGCATCCAGCCCGACCGTCTCTGCGTACGTTTTCACGAATGCACGCACATAAAAAGACCCCGGGAGCACTTTGTATTCGCCCGTTTCGATCGCTTCCAGATATCTTTTACGAATTTTCGTGTACTCTTGAATATCGTCCAGCGTATATCCGCGCTGCTCTCGCGCTTTACGCAGCAAAGCGCCCAAATCGGACATGCCTCTCACCTCCCGGTTTCATGATACGTTTCATGATGTCGCTTGTCTTGTTTTTAGAAGTCGTCGCCGAGCCCGGCCGTCGTAAACTTCTCGTATGTAATTTCTTCGTCCGGCGTATTGCGGAGCTCCACGATGCAGTCGAACACGTCGTAATCGAATTGCGACTCCCTTACGAAAATGTCCGGATGCTCGATGACCTTCGTCGAAGGCATGGCCATAATCTCCTGCAACAGCGCGTAATGCTTCTCGTTCGAGCGGATCGTGCTGACGATGCCGTCGATGATAAAGACGTTGTTCGGATGCATCTCGTCCTCGGACAATTGGCTTCTGACCGTCTGCCTCAGCAGCGTCGAAGAGACGAACGCCCAGCGCTTGTTCGCGCATACGCTGCCCGCGATGATCGATTCCGTCTTGCCGACGCGCGGCATCCCTCTGAGCCCGATCGTCTGATTCCCTTCCCTCTTGAACAACTCTCCGAGAAAATCGACCAGAAGTCCCAGCTCGTCCCGAGTGAACCGGAACGTCTTCTTGTCGTCCGAATCCCGTTCGATGTATCGGCCGTGGCGCACGGCCAAAATATCGGTCAGCTTAGGTTGACGCAGCTTGTTGACGGTAATGTTGTCGACTTTGCGAAGCATCTTGCCGAGCAATTCGATCTTCTCTTCGTCATCGGTTTGCAGGAGCATTCCCCGGGTTCGGTCTTCCACGCCGTTGATCGTCAGAATGTTCACTTCCAGCATCCCAAGCAATGAAGCGATATCGCCGAGCAGGCCCGGACGGTTTTTATGAATTTTGTATTCCATGTACCATTGTTTGGGTTCCATCCTGCACCTCGTTCAAATTACGGAAAATAATGCCAATATGGATAGCGTCGGTGACGATTATTCCGTTTTGTTCGCTCTTCTCCTTTATTCTACAACGCTCCTCATTATCCTGCAAAATAAAACGGATTATTACTCCGAAAGTCCTATAAAATTCGAAAGTTCGGCAAACGTCCATATGGACAGAAAAGCCCCCGTGTAGGGGCTTTCCCGAGCTATGATGCTGCTTAAGTGCTGCTGTCCGCCAACTTCACCATCAACCGGGCCATCGTTTTGCGCTCCGAGTCGTCGCCGACGTCCCAGAGCTCTTTCAGAACCCGCTCCTCGTCATTTTTCGGATCGACCTTCTGATCCAGAAACTCGCCGATTTCGTAAGCCAGCTTAGAGATGGCGTCTTCGCTGATCCCGAGCCGTTTGGCCGCTTCCACGCGATCGCCCAAAAACTTCTTCCAAGTGTCGAAATTGCTGAGTACGGTTGACATTGAGCAGCCTCCTTGCGGGTTGAAATAAAATCGCCCAACGGTAATATGCCCGTCGCTACGGGATTTTATTCTCATCGTCTGCCCATCTTCGCGTTCAGTTCGCGTTCAGTTCGCGTTCAGTCCGCCTTCTCCGCTCGACTGCGTCTTGCTCCTGCCGCCATCGTACGGACCGCGTCCCCTGCCGCCGCTACATCCGCCAGCCGCCGTTCAGGCCGAGCGTCTGCCCCGTCACGTAACCCGCTTCGTCCGACACGAGATATCGCACCAGCTGCGCCACTTCCTCCGGGCGGCCCAGCCTGCCCGCCGGAATCTCTTCGCACAACGCCAGCCTGTCCTCGGAGTCGAGCGCGCCCAGCATATCCGTCTCAATCGCGCCGGGGCTGATCGCGTTCACGGTGACGCCCGCCGGAGCCCACTCCCGGGCCAGCGATTTCGCGAACGCGTTCAAACCGCCTTTGGTCGCGGCGTATACCGCTTCTCCCGCCGCCCCGCTCTCGCCCCAAATGCTCGAGAGCAGAACGAATCGTCCCCATCTGCCCCATCGCATCGAAGGACCGAAATGCCGGGCGAGATCATACGCGCCTTTCAGGTTCACGCTCATCAGATCGTCCCAAATCCGCTCCTCCGTATCTTCGAGCAAGCCGTAGTGGGCCAGTCCGGCACAGTGCACGACGACGTTCGGCGTCCAGCCCAGCCGGTCCAGCCGCTCCTTCAGCTCCGCGACCGCCGTCCGCGACCGCAAGTCGGCCTGCAGCGCCGCGGCTTCCGCGCCGCGGCTCCGGCAATCTTCCGCCACCGCTTCCGCGGATTCCGCGGCCGAATAATACTGCAAGGCGACGTCAGCTCCGTCCGCCGCCAGCAGACGGGCGACCGCCGCTCCGATGCCGCGGGAGGCGCCCGTCACCAGCGCGACGCGCTTCAAGCCGTGCCGCTCCTCACGATAGAGATCGCCCGGCGGTCGGGATGGGCATGCTCCTTGGCCCGCTCGTTGATCTCCTCCAGCGTCAGACTCTCATAGATTTCTACGACGGCGAACAGATCCCCGCCCCGATGGCGGTATCGGGTGAACTCGCTGGCGATCGATTCCGGGCTGTTCATCATCCGCAAGAACGCCCCAATCTTTTTCCGCCGCGCTCGCTCGAATATTCCCGGTGCGATGCCGTCGCGAGCGGCCGCGTACAGCGCTTCGCTGACCCGCGACACCAATTCGTCGGGCTCGCGGGTTTCTCCCCCGATCATCGAGAACGCATAGCCCGGCCCGGTGTTGTACTCATGGCCGAAGCCGTCGGAGATCAGGTTTTCGTCGTACAGCTGCTGATACAGAGCCGTGCTGGAACCGAGCACCGCGTCCAGCATGAGCTTGGAAGCCAGCTCGCGACGCACCGCGTCGTCACCGCTGTGCGGATCGTCTTTAAATCCGAACAAGCATTTGGGCAGAGATACGGGAAGCTGCAGCTCCTTGCGATGCTGCTTGGCTTGCGGAGGCTCCTGCTCGAAGTGCCGCTTGATTTCCCCGCCGGGAGGGAACGACTTGCCCGCCTGATCCTTCCTGACGCGGGCCAGCGTCTCCTCCGGATCGATTCCGCCGACGACGAACAGCGTCATGTTCGACGGGTGATAAAACGTATTGTAGCAGTCGTACAGCATTTCCTTCGTAATCGAGCGGACCGAATCGGCCGTGCCGGCGATATCGATATGCACCGGATGCTTGTCGTACAACGCCTCGATCAACCCGAAATAGACGCGCCAATCCGGATTGTCTTTGTACATGTCGATCTCCTGCACGATAATGCCCTTTTCCTTTTCCACGTTCTCGTCCGTAAAATAAGGATTTTGCACGAAGTGCAGCAGCGTATCCAAGTTCGCCTCCACCTCGCCGGTCGCGGTAAACAAATACACGGTTCGGTCGAAGCTCGTATACGCGTTCGCGGAAGCGCCCTGGGAAGCAAACTTCGAGAAAATGTCGCCGTCCGGCTCTTCGAACATTTTGTGCTCGAGGAAATGGGCGATGCCGTCCGGCACCTTGATCGTCTCGCCGTCCGGGCGCGTAAAGTGGTTGTCCACCGAGCCGTACTTCGTCGTGAACGTCGCGTACGTCTTCGTGAAGCCGGGCTTGGGCAGCACGAACACTTCCAGCCCGTTGTCCAGCTTCTCGTGCCACAGCGTCTCCTGCAGCTTCGGATAAGCTTGCTTTGCCATGCTTACCCCTCCTCCTTCCGGTCTCGCAGGAAGTAGATCGTATCCAGCGCGACGCCTTGCGACGCTTCCGTCGCCATCTGCGGCGTCACCGCCATAATCTCGGCGATGAAGCTGTCGCCCGTCCGTTCCGCGCCGGATATGACGTTGCTGAAGTCGAAGGCGATTCTCTCGAACGCCGAGTCCTGCAGCTCCCGCAGCTGACCGACGATCATCGCCTGCGTCCGCCGCAGATCGTCTTCCGCGAACTCGCCTTTCTTCATCGCCTCGAGCTGCTCCTTGATGATCTGCACCGCCTTCTCGTAATTGGCGATCTCGATGCCCGATTGCAGCGTCATAATGCCTTTGTGGCCGTCCAGCCGCGACGAGGCGTAATACGCGAGACTCGCCTTCTCGCGCACGTTCACGAACAGCTTCGAATGCGGAAAACCGCCCAGCAATCCGTTGTAGACGAGCAGCGAAGCGTACTGATCGCTGCCGTACGTCGCCCCGACGCGAAGCCCCATATTCAGCTTGCCTTGTCCGACGTCCAGCCGCTCGACGATCGTCTGAACCTCCGGACGCGCCGACCTGAGCTCCGGCTTTGCATATGCAGCCGGTTGCCCCGGCGGAAGCCGAAACGCCTTCTCTGCCAGCGCCTGAATCTCTTCCAGCGTCGTATCGCCCGACACATACAGATCGAAGGAAGCCTCCTGCAGCCAGTTCCGATACGCTTCGTACAGCTTGGCGGCATCGTACTCGGCCAGTTGATCCTTCTTCCCCAGGGCCAGAAGCCGGAACGGTTCGTCCTTGCACATCTCCTCGACGCAGCGCTCCGCCGCGTAACGGATCTTGTCGTTAATGATCGCGTCGATCCGCTTGGAAACCGTCGTCTTCTCCGCTTCCACGTACTTGGCCTTGAACCGGCCGTCCTCTAGCGCCGGAGCGGTCAGCACCTCGCCCAGGAAAGCCATCGCTTCCCCGAGCAGCGACTGCGAAGACGACACGAAACGGTCGTTGATCATGTCGAGCCGAAACTGGACGATCTGATGGTCGCCTCTCTTGTACAGGTCGAAGCCGAAGCCCGCGCCGTACAGATCGTCCAACCGTTCCCGGAAGGAGATCGTCTCCGGATAGGATTGCGTTCCGCGCCTGAGCAAGAAAGGGGTCAACGCGACAGACGTGACGCGCTCTTCCGATAAGGGGACGCCTGCGAACAACGACAGCGCGAACGTTTTGAAGCGTTTCGTGGGCAGCACGTGCAGCCGCAGTCGCCCCAATAAGCCTCTTTGGAACTGTTCGGACATGATCTCATGCTCCTTTAATCATAATCGCAGCCCGCCGCGGATCGCGGCATTTCAGCCCCATTCTACCCGATTGGACGAACAGGAAGCAAATTCCTGGCGCAAACCCCGGTACGGAACCGGAAACCTCCGAAAATAACAACAACCAACCGCGTCGCTGCGAACGCGGGTTGGTTGCCTTGACTTGCATGTGCCGACTGGCGGGATTATCTGCAGAAAATATGCTTGCCGATCGTCTTGTATTGCGGACGCGTCCAGATCCACTTGGAAGTCGCCGTGACGGGGTTGAAGTAATAGAGGCAGCCGTCGCTCGGATCCCAGCCGCTGATCGCGTCCTTCACCGCTTTAAAGGCTTTCTCGTTGGGCGTCAAGTAAATTTGCCCGTCGGCTACTGCCGTGAACGCCCCCGGCTGGAAAATGACGCCGGAAGCCGTATTCGGAAACTCCGAAGCTTTCATGCGGTTGAGAATGACGGCGGCTACCGCGACCTGCCCTTCGTACGGTTCGCCCCTGGCTTCCCCGTATACCGCGTTGGCCATGATTTTCAGATCTTTTTCGGACAAGCCGAGATTGCTGGAGGCGGGCAGATTGTTGTTGCCTCCCCCGTCGTTGCCCGATCCGGGGTTCTCTTCGCCGCTCCCTCCGGTCCTGTCGGAAGGATGCACTTCTTCCGCCGTCGGCTTCCAATCCTTCGTCGCCTGCCACAGCTTCAGCTTCGTTTTCGGCCCGACGACTCCGTCCGACTTCATGCCGAACTTCCATTGGAACCAGGTGACGGCGTTTTTCGTTTTCGATCCGAAGTCCCCGTCCACTTTGCCGTTATAGTAGCCCAGAGCCTTTAATCGCCCCTGCAGCTCGTAAATGTCCTTGCCCGAGGAGCCTTGCTTGAGGATCGCATTGCTGAACGTTTCCTTCGTTTGGGTATGGTGCTGCAATGTATATAACCCCAGCAAGCCGAATACGACGCATACCGTTACGATCACGAGACGATAACTCACCTAAGGTCACGCCTTTCTGCATCCATGTTAGGTCTTCGACCGTTAGTATGAGAAAGGCGTTAGCCTCTTATACCCATTTTTACTCCTTTGCTTCGAATCAGGAAGGAATGCGCTGCTGGTATTGCTCCATCGTCATCAGCACCTCGCGCGGCTTGCTGCCCTCGTACGGGCCGACGACGCCTTTGGCTTCCATCGTATCGATCAGCCTTGCGGCGCGCGTATAGCCGATGCGCATGCGCCTTTGCAGGAGCGATACGGAAGCCTGCTTCGCTTCCAGCACGATCTGCACCGCCTGATCGAACAGTTCGTCGATGATTTCGTTCGGTTCGTCCGCCGCGCTGTCGTCGATCTCCGGAACCAGCTCTTCGTTGTATTCCGCTTCCGCTTGCCCGCGACAAAATCCGACGACCGCCTCCACCTCGTTGTCCGACAAGAAAGCGCCTTGCACGCGGATCGGCTTGGACGCGCCCATCGGCAGGAACAGCATGTCCCCGCGGCCGAGCAGCTTCTCCGCTCCGACCATATCGAGAATCGTCCGCGAATCCACCTGCGACGACACCCCGAACGCGATCCGACTTGGAATATTCGCCTTGATCACGCCGGTAATGACATCTACGGACGGCCGCTGCGTCGCGATGATCAAGTGGATGCCCGACGCCCGCGCCATCTGCGCCAGACGGCAGATCGCGTCCTCGACGTCTCCTGCCGCCACCATCATCAAGTCGGCAAGCTCGTCCACGATAACGACGATATAAGGCAGCACCGCGTCCGGGTTGTTGCCGCTCAGCATAAGCGCGTTGTAGCCCTCGATGTTGCGCGTTCCCGATTTGGAAAACTTCTCGTAGCGCTTCTCCATCTCCACAACGATTTTCTTCAGGGCGAGAGAAGCTCTCCGCGGGTCCGTCACGACCGGGGCGAGCAGATGCGGAATGCCGTTGTAGACGTTCAGCTCGACCATCTTCGGGTCGATCATCAGAAACTTGACCTCTTCCGGCTTCGCCTTGTACAGCAAGCTCGTAATGATGCCGTTGATGCACACCGATTTGCCCGAGCCCGTAGCTCCGGCGACGAGTAAGTGCGGCATTCTCGCCAGGTTGCCGACGATCGGCTGGCCCGAGATGTCGCGGCCGAACGCGATCGTCAGCTTCGCTTGCGACTCCTGAAACGGCTGCGTCTCCAGCACCTCGCGCAGCGTCACGACGCTGACCTCGTTGTTCGGCACCTCGATGCCGATCGCCGACTTGCCCGGGATCGGCGCTTCCATCCGAATATCCTTCGCCGCCAGCGCCAGCGCGATGTCGTCCGTCAGGCTAACGATCCGGCTTACTTTAACGCCAGTATCCGGCTGCAGCTCATACCGCGTTACGGCAGGGCCTCTGGCCACGTCCAGCACCTTCGCCCGGACGCCGAAGCTTTCCAGCGTCGCTTCCAGCTTGCGCGCCGTGTTCATGTAATCCGACGGATTGCCGGATTTGCCGCCCCCGCTCGGCTTGTCCAGCAGACTGACCGTCGGCAGCTTGTACGGCTTCGGCAGCTTCTTGATCGGCTTAGGCGCCGCTGTCACGGCCTCGCCGTCTCCCGCCGCCGCGGCCGAGATCGAACCCGCCGAGACACCCGCGCCGCCGGAGGCGCTTCGCCCCGTTTCGGCCTCGTTCGGCTCCTCGTCCGGATCGCCCTCTTCTCCGTCCGGCCAGACGGTCCCCGCTTCGTTATGTATCCCGCCGACCTCATCCGTCGGCCTCGGGAACGTATACGGACCTTCTTCCCCTGCATCGTAAGAACCGGACCATGGCTGCGACTCGTCGTCACCGTGCGGCTCCCGCTCCTCGTATTGAGGTTCGTCCGAATAGGTTTGAGCCGTAAAATCGGTAAAGCGCGGCATGTATGCCTCTTCCGTTTCCCGCTCTGGGTCGGCCGTGGCGAAGTCGGCCATCGCGGTCGTTGCCCCGGCCGTTCCTCCAGCCATTCCTGCAATCGCCGCGGCCGAAGCCGGAACGTCTGCTTCCTTTGCCGCGGGCATATCCGTACGGCGGTGAACGCCTGTACGGATTTTGATCGGATTCCGGAACGTCGTCTGCGAATCTTTCGCGGCGAACGGAAGCGGCTCCTCCTCCGCCCAATACTCCTCGTGCGAAGCGTCGTACTCCTTCTCGGACTTTCCGTGGAACAGTTGGAAAAACAGCGGCGTTTTCCGCGGAACGGGAATGAGCGAAGGCTCTTCCATGCCGTCGTCGGCCACAATCGGCGCTTGCTGTGCGACAGGTTCCGCAGCGGCTCCCGCTGCTGCGCCGCCTCTTCCTCTGCGAACGGCACCTTGAACGGGAATCGCTTTGATCGACAGCAGCTTGCGCCCCGAAGAGAATCTGGCCGCGACAAGCGGCATCACCCTCATGAGGAACAGACGCACCGAACGCCCGATTTCCACGTACGAACGGTTCGTGACGAGCATGAACGCGATCGCGATTTCGATGATCAGCACGAACTTTGCGCCGTAATAGCCGAACAGCCAGTACAGCACGGAATATTGAAGCGCTCCCAGCATTCCCCCGCCGACGTCGACGTTAAATACCTTGATGTTGTCCACAGCGGGCGCCTGCCAGAGCAGTTCCTTTAGTTGATTCATCGTTTGATTGACGATGCCGGACGGCGTAATGGCTTCCAGTACCCCGAGACTGCTGTCGATCGAAGCCATCGCGCTCCATAGCGTCATAATCAGAGAAACGAGCACGAAGCCGGAACGCCTCGCCGTCCACCCTCTCGGCCACGCGCGCTTGACCATGACATATAAGCCGAACCAGATGCCGGCCAGAGCGAGCAGATAATAATGCTTGCCTAGCAAAAATCCGAACAGCTTGGATAGAGATCGACCTACCGCGGCTTCGCCGGAGATGGCAATAACGGATAACGTAATCAGTACAATGCCGTAAATTTCGAATTTTAAGCTTGCCGCGAACGAGGCCCGCTTCTTCCTGCGCTTGGCCAAATTTGCCACCTCCCGGTTCAACATTATATCACAGTTGACGGGAGGTTGGCATGACCGCTCCGACCTACATGCCGAAGCGGGGAACGTCGTAGAGGCTCGAAGCCGGGGGAATCGGCTCGTCTTGCGGCATATAGCCGATCAATTGGCCCGGCGCGTACTCCGTCTTCAAATAACAGTCCAGCGGAGCCGACAGCAGCCGAACGATCCTCCCGACCCCCGGCGCCACGGGGACGAGTTGGACCGTCATGCCTTTAACCGTCGTTTCCACGAACGGACCCGGTTCGTTCCCCATGCCGTCGAGGACAAGCTCCAGGGGCATCGCCGTATAGATCGTCACTGCATGATCGCCCCTTCCTTCGCTCCGGTTTTGACCTTGCGTTCTTTGATGCGGCGGTTCAGCTCCCGCAGCGCGTCCCCCACTCCCCCGACCGCATCGATCAGGCCGTGCTTCACCGCATCCTGGCCGATCACCGTCGTGCCGATATCCCGGGTCAGCTCTCCCGTTTTGAACATCAATTCCTTGAACGTCTGCTCCGAAACTTTCGAATGACCGATTACGAAGCGGGTGACCCGCTCCTGCATCTTCTCCAAGTAATCGAATGTCTGAGGCACGCCGATTACCAGCCCGCTCATTCGGATCGGATGGATCGTCATCGTCGCCGTTTCCGCGATGTAAGAGGCGTCAGCCGACACCGCGATCGGTACGCCGATCGAGTGCCCTCCGCCCAGCACGAGCGCTACCGAAGGTTTCGTCAGGGACGAGATCATCTCCGCGATCGCAAGCCCCGCCTCCACGTCTCCTCCGACCGTGTTGAGCACGATGAGCAGCCCTTCGATTTTCGGATTCTGTTCGGCGGCGATCAGCTGCGGAATGACATGCTCGTACTTCGTCGTCTTGTTCTGCGGAGGCAAAATCAGATGCCCCTCGATCTGGCCGATAATCGTCAAGCAGAAAACATGGCTCTCGGCCGAAGGAACCGTCGTCTGGCCGAGCTGCACGACCGCTTCCGTAGCCGACTGTTTTCGGGCTTCCTCCGACTGCGGCCCCGGCTGCTCCGACGTCTGGCCGGGCTTTTCTTTATCGCTCATTTCATCAAGCCTCCCGATGCTCCCGATAGGTTAATGGCTTGACATAGTATGGGCTTTTCGAACAAAAAAAACCGTCTTCCGATCGCCGAAGCGGTGGAAAACGGTTTTTAGACGAGTGTGGGTTTGTGTTTCTATACTTCCATGATGATCGGCAGGATCATCGGTCTTCTTCTTGTTTGCTCATAAAGGAAACGGCCGAGCGCGTCCTTGACGTTCGTCTTGAGCGAGGCCCATTCGTTCACGTTGTCGTTCATCAGCTTGTGCAGCGTGCTCGTCACGATGCGGTTCGCCTCTTCCAGCAACCCTTCCGATTCGCGAACGTAGACGAAGCCTCTCGAGATGATGTCCGGACCGGACAGAATCGTGCCGTCCTGCTTGCTCAGCGTCACGACGACGACGAGAATGCCGTCCTGCGACAGCAGCTTGCGGTCGCGAAGCACGATGTTGCCGACGTCTCCGACACCGAGACCGTCGATCAGCACATTGCCCGCCGGAACTTTACCGCCTTTACGCGCGACGCCGCTTTGGATTTCAACCGTATCGCCGTTGTCGAGGAGGAAAATATTTTCCTTCGGAACGCCGACTTGTTCGCCCAGCAAGCCGTGATGGCGAAGCATTCTGTATTCCCCGTGAATCGGAATGAAGTATTCCGGCTTCATCAGGTTCAGCATCAGCTTCAGCTCTTCTTGGCTGCCGTGTCCGGATACGTGGACGCCCGAGATCGAGCCAGGTCCGTAGATGACGTGCGCTCCGAGTCTCATCAGCTCGTCGACCGTTCTACCGACGTATTTCTCGTTGCCCGGAATCGGCGTTGCCGCGATGATGACCGTATCGCCCGGAAGGATGTCCACCTTGCGGTGCGTAGAACGCGCCATCCGCGTAAGCGCAGACATTGGCTCGCCTTGGCTTCCCGTCGACAGAATGACGACGCGGTCCGCCGGCAGCTTGTTCACTTCCTCAGGCTCGATCAGCATTCCTTCCGGAATGTTCAGGTAGCCCAGCTCGGAAGCGATGCCGACGACGTTCACCATGCTGCGGCCGATGACCGTCATTTTGCGGCGCGTCTCAGCAGCCGCATTAATGACTTGCTGGATCCGGTGCACGTTCGAAGCGAACGTCGCCACGACGACGCGCTGCTTCGCGCTGCGGAACAGCGATTCGAACTCTTTGCCGATGTTGCTTTCGGACGGCGTATAACCGGCGCGCTCCGCGTTGGTGCTGTCGGACAAAAGCGCCAGGACGCCCCGGCTGCCGATCTCGGCCATTCTTTGCAAGTCGGCGAACTGGTCGTTCACCGGCGTGTGGTCGAATTTGAAGTCGCCCGTATGAACGACGTTGCCTTCCGGCGTTTCCAAGCATACGCCCACCGAATCGGGGATACTGTGGTTCGTGCGGAAGAAGCTCGCTTTGATCGTTCCAAACGTTAGCTCCGTCTCCTCGTTGATCAAGTGACGCTTCGTATCTCCGAGCAGTCCGGCTTCCTTCAGCTTGTTTTCGACCAAGCCGAGCGTCAGCTTCGTTCCGTAGATCGGTACGTTTAACTGCTTCAATACGTAAGGCAGTCCGCCGATATGATCCTCGTGACCGTGCGTCAGCAGGATCGCCTTCACCTTATCGCGATTTTCCAGCAGATAAGCGATATCCGGGATGACGACGTCGATTCCGAGCATTTCCTCTTCCGGGAATTTCAATCCAGCGTCAACAACAACAATGTCGTTGCCATACTGGATGCAATACATGTTTTTGCCGATTTCGCCGACTCCGCCGAGCGCGAAAATCAGTAATTTGTCTTGGATGTTTTTCTTTGACACTACTAGTACCTCCTAGATCATTCGACGCACCCGATCGATATGAAGTTTTCAATTTGCTTAAAGAGGTGGTTCAAAAAGTCCGCTTTTGATCACGAAGCCTCTCGGGAAGCAGACTCGACATCGAATCTTGAATTCAGCCGTCTCTTCCGGTGCTCACGTAGCTTCCACTACGCTTTACTAGCGTTCCTCATCAACGGTCTTCATCCAAGCTTCTCGGTGCTGAAAACCGAACTTTTTGAACTCACACTTAAAAAATTTGCCGCACCCAATCACTCTCAATCATTATACATGAAGCAATTCAGGAAAAACAAGAAGGTTATGTAACACGAAAACCGATGCCCGGAGGACATCGGTTCCCTAGTTATTCCAAGCGACCGAAAAACCTCGATTATCCGTTCAACAAGTTTTGCAGAAACTTCTCTTCCGCCTCGGTCGTCGACACGAGAGGCAAGCGCACTCCGCCTACCGGCAACCCGCGCAAGGAGAGCGCGTACTTGACCGCCACAGGGTTCGGCACCGGATGCGGACAATTGAACAGCCCTTTGAATACCGGGAACAGCTTGGCGTTAATCGCCTGCGCTTCCTGCACTCGGCCGTCCAAATACGCCGCGATCAGCTCCTTCATCTGCGCGCCGACGACGTGGCTGGCCACGCTGATGATTCCGTGACCGCCGACCGACAGCGTCGGCAGCGTCACTCCGTCGTCCCCGCTGTACAGCACGAATCCTTCCGGAGCGTTCGCGACGATCTCCGTCATCTGCTCCAGGGAAGCGCATTCCTTCGTAGCGACGATGTTCGGAATTTGCGCCAAACGAAGCGTCGTTTCCGCGGAGACGCTGACTACGGTGCGAGACGGCACATTGTACAAAATAATCGGCAGCGTCGTCGCTTCGGCGATCGTGCGGAAATGCTGATAGATGCCTTCCTGGCTCGGCTTGTTATAGTAAGGAGCGACGAGGAGAATGCCGTCCACGCCGGCTTCCTCGGCTTTTCTCGTCAGATGGACGGAGTGGGCCGTTTCGTTGCTGCCCGCCCCGGCGATGATTTTGCAGCGGCCTGCCGCGTGTTTTACCGCGAAGCGGAACAGAGCCACCTTCTCATCGTCCGTCAGCGTCGGAGATTCTCCCGTCGTTCCGGAGACGACCAAACTGTCGGTTTTTTGCTCGTCGATCAAATAATCGATTAATTTCGCCGTCGTATCCCAATCGATGTTCAAGTTTTCGTCAAAAGGAGTGACCATTGCTGTAATCAAACGACCGAAACCCATTCCCAATTTCCTCCTCTAATTTCCCCCGACCGGAGAGAGATGAAGCCCGAATGCCGTGTGCAGAGCTTGCAGCGCTGCCGCCAAATCCTGCTGAGCGATCAGCACCCAAATCGTCGTGTTGGAATCGGCGGACTGCAGAATCGGGATGCCCGAGTCGGTCAAAGCTTCGACGATAACGGCCATTACTCCCGGCTCGCCGTTCATTCCGCCGCCGATGACGGATACTTTGGCGCATTCCCTGCGCACGCGGGGCTCGAAGCCGAGCTCCCGCAGCAGCTTCACCGCCAGCGGCGTATCTTTCTCGGAGACGGTATAGTGCACGCCTGTCGGCATCACATTGATGAAGTCTACGCTGATTCCATGCGAAGCCATCGCGCGGAAGACGCGCAGCTGCAGATCCGCGGGCCCATCCAGATCGGTCACCGCCAGCTGCGTGACATCGCGTACGTGAGCGAGTCCGGTTACGGTTTTATCGTACCAGATCCCTCTGCTTCGCAAAGCCTGCGCGTACGTAACCAGCGTTCCCTCTCCGTCCGAGAACGTCGAACGGACGCGAACGGGAATGCCCGCTTTCATCGCGAGTTCGACGGCGCGGGGGTGGATGACTTTGGCTCCGTTCTGGGCCATGTTGCAGATTTCCTCGTAACTGACCGCCGCCAGAGGCCTCGCGTTCGCCACCCATCGCGGATCGGCGGTCAAGATGCCGTCCACATCCGTGTAGATGTCGACGATATCCGCCTTCAGCGCCGCTCCCAGAGCCGTCGCCGACGTATCGCTCCCGCCCCTTCCGAGCGTCGTCATTTCCCCGTCCCTCGTCATGCCTTGGAATCCGGTAACGATGACGACCTGCTTCGCGGTCAGATGCCTGTGAATGCGACCGCAGTCGATCTCGACGATTCTGGCCGAGCCGAAGTTGCCGTCGGTCACAATGCCGGCCTGTCCTCCCGTCAGAGCAACGGCAGGAATGCCTTCGGCCCGCAGCAGACTACACAACACGGCTGCAGATATAAGCTCGCCGCAGGAGAGCAGCAAATCCTTCTCCCGCTCGGGAAGCGAGTCGCCGTTGCGGCGAATCAGCTCAAGCAGAGAATCGGTCGCGTACGCGTCCCCGCTTCTCCCCATCGCCGATACGACGACGACGACATTGCCGCCGGCCTCGTACTCTCGGATAATATGACGGAGGACGTGGCTCCGACTTTGCTCGTCGGTCAGCGACGTCCCGCCGAATTTCTGCACGACCAGTTCCATCCCGTTTCCTCCGCTCATCTTTGCAGTGGGAGACCAGAGAAAGACAGACCAGACGATGGCAATTCTATCTCAAGCGTGCGTGAAACGCTCTATGAGCAAAGGTTGCAATTGCTTGCCTTGCAGCGCAGCCTCGCAAGTCTCCATCACGAGATCCATTCTCGCGACGAGAGAGTTCGGCTTGGCGATCGGATTGTCCTGTCCGAACGGCACGAAGTAGACATGCTTCATGATCAGCAGCTTGGCGATATTCGCGGCGTTAAGCCCGAGCCCGTCGTTCGTCGAAATCGCCAGCACGAGCGGTCTTTGATTGCGCATTTGCGCTTTCGCGGCCATCAGCACCGGGCCGTCCGTCATCGCGTTCGCCAGCTTGCTCGTCGTATTCCCCGTGCAAGGCGCGATCGTCAGAACGTCCAACTGCTTGGAAGGACCCAGCGGCTCGGCGTCTACTATAGAAGATATGATCTCGTTGCCCGTAATTTGACGCAAAGATTGCTGCCAATGGCTCGAAGTTCCGAATCTCGTATCCGTCGTCATGATCGTCGCCGAGACGATCGGCACAACGTTGGCGCCCGCATCCACGAAGCGCTTGATCTGCGGCATGATCTCCTCGAGCGTGCAATGAGAACCGGACAGTGCGTACCCAACCGTGATTCCTTGCCAATTCATGGTTGATTCCCCCGTAGTCGGTTGTCTCCCAGAAGAATCTGGGTCAGACTGTTCGCGATGATTCGACCGGCTGTCTTCGGTGCCACGATTCCGGGCAGACCAGGTGCCAGAAGAGCCTTGATTCCGCGCTTCTCGGCGAAGCGAAAATCGGTGCCTCCGGGCTTCGAAGCCAGGTCGAGAATACATGCGCGCTGGGGGAGTTGGGCGATCACTTGCGCTGTGACTATCATAGTCGGAATTGTGTTAAAAATCAAGTCGATATTCCCCGCCTGACGCGCCAAATCGGACATGTGGAACGGCTCGAAACCCATCTCGAAGGCGCGCGCGAACATCTCGTCCCGGCGCACTCCGACCTTCACTTTCGCCCCTATCGCCTGCAGCGTCCGAGCCATCGTAAACCCCGTTCTTCCCAGCCCGAGAACGATGCAATTCGAGCCGTGAATCGTAATATCCGTATTCTGAATGGCCATCATCAACGCGCCTTCGGCCGTCGGGATCGAGTTGTAGATGGCGACGTCGTCCCTCTCGAACAATTCGATAAGCTCGATTCTGTGTTTCTCGCACAGCTTGCGAAGATACGGCTTCGCCATCCCCGTAATCACCTTGCTTGCCTTCGGCAGCACTGCCGCATGAGCGTCCGTCAGCTTCAGCTCCTGATCCGTGAACAACGTCGGGATGACTCCCTCGTCATCCGTGCCTACCGCCGGCAATACGAGAGCATCCGCTTCCGTCAACAGCTCGGGCGACCAATCCCCTTTGGCGGCTCCGCTAAAAGGGGTATCCAGCCTGTCGAAGCCGACGATCGTCAGCGAGGCGTCCTTCTCCGTTAACTGACGGATCACTTCCAACTGCCGGGCATCCCCACCCGCAAGCACGACTTGAACTCCCGTAAGTATCGCAGCCCCCTCCTCTCGGCATACTTCGCATAGCACATCGTATGCATGCGCCCACCGGGGGGTGCCGACCAAATTCTCCTCCTTTGCGCCATTATCCCGTCTCCTCAGACGCTCTCTCCTTGCTTGCCGCTCTCACCTTTCCCCCTCTGCTTTTTGCTCTTTTTCTCGTCCCCGACCTTCCTCCTTTCCGCTCCTATGGCCATTATCCCGACGACTCAGTCTTCATTTTCCTAGCCCTATTCGTTTCTCTTTGCACGCAGTAACATCGTCTGCTTGCCATCTTCTGAACTTGGCTATACGGAGAAATGGAGCAGCAAAGTCCGCGAAGAATAGCGGCTTGGCTGGTGCGGTACTTGTCTGAGCGAAGGGGGTAGTGGTCATATCGAAATGAATAGCGGTAAGAGAAACGACGAAGAATGAGCCCCATGGGCCTGAGCAACGGGGATAATGGCCATAAGGGCAGAAAAAAGAGCCAAACCCAGGCCGCCGCCCCGCAAGAGGAGCGAGCCCGGTTTGGCCCGACGAGCGCCAGCTCGGCGCGATAACTTTGCTGCCTTTGGCAGGTGTTTGCTCTTAATAGGGCCTCTGCTCTTTAGAGCCTTGTTGCTGCACTTAAAGGCGCCGATATGCGGTTGCTCAGTAGTTGCAGCTCTGGTGTGTACGGGGCTGTTGTTACTTGCCCGTATGGCCGAAGCCGCCTTCGCCGCGGGAGGTGTCGGATAGCTCCGCTACTTCCTCCAGCATCACTTGAGGGACGCGCTGGAATACCATCTGGGCGATGCGCTCTCCGCGCTCGATCGTGAACGGCTCCTGCCCAAGGTTCACGAGCAGAACCTTCACTTCGCCGCGATAATCGGCATCGATCGTGCCCGGCGAGTTCAAGCAGGTGATTCCATGCTTGTAGGCCAGCCCGCTGCGAGGGCGAATCTGCGCCTCCAGCTCTCTGGGCATCGCCATGGCGAATCCGGTAGGAATCAGCGCTCTCTCACCCGGCGCCAAAACGACGGGGTCCGATACGGCGGCATGCAAGTCGAAACCTGCGGCCCATTCGGACATTTGACGGGGCAATGAAACATCCTCATTCCCCGGAAGTCTCTTCAACTGGATTGGATACAATGAATTCCCTCCCGATTCCGGACAACACTTTATTGTCGGCTCCGACCAAGGCGACCGCGCAAGGCTGAGCCATCATGGAGACCATAATTTCGTGAAGATCGGACATCTCGACCCGATCGATGCGCGCCAGCATCTCGTCCAGCGTATAGTGGCGCCCGAGCATCAGCTCGTTTTTCCCCAAACGGTTCATGCGGCTGCTCGTGCTCTCCAGGCTCAAGATCAGGTTGCCTTTAAGCTGCTCCTTGCCTCTGTGCAGTTCGGCCTCGCTTAACCCGTTGGCCGCGATCTCTCCGAGCAGTTCCATCGTGATGTCGTACACTTCCTTCGTCTGCTTGGGAGCGGTTCCGGCATACACGGTGAACAAGCCGCTGTCCGCATAAGAAGTATGGTAGGAATAGACCGAGTAGGCCAAGCCGCGCTTCTCGCGAACCTCCTGGAACAGGCGCGAGCTCATTCCGCCTCCGATCGTATTGTTGAGCAGAATCATCGCGTACAGGTTCGGCGCTTTGCTCGAATAGCCGGGAAACGTCAAGCAAAGATGGTTTTGCTCCGTTTTCTTGCGGTGAAACAACGCGCCGGAATGAAACGCCGGAACTTCTAGAGACGAATCCTGGCCGACGACATCGAACCGTCCGAAATGCTGCTCCAGCAGTTCAAGCACTTCTTCTCCGACGTTGCCGGCGATGCTGATGACCGTATTGTCGATGCGGTATCTTTCTTTCATATACTTCCGCAAATGATCCGGCCCCATCGGATTGAGGCTTTCCGCCGTACCCAGTATGGAATAGGCAAGCGGATGATCGCGATAAGCGGCGCGGGACGCCAGGTCATGCACCGTGTCGTCCGGCGTGTCCTCGTACATGGAGATTTCTTCGAGGATCACGTTTTTTTCTTTGGCCAGCTCTTCCTCGGCCATCTGCGATTCGAAAAACATATCCGATAAAATATCGACCGCGATCGGCAGATGCTGGTCGAGCACTTTGGCGTAGTAGCACGTATACTCTTTGGATGTGAAGGCGTTCACGTTGCCCCCGATTCCGTCGAAGCGATCGGCGATATCTTTGGCGCTGTGCCGCTTCGTCCCTTTGAACAGCATGTGTTCAATAAAATGGGACATGCCGTTAGTTTCGATATTCTCGTATCGGGAACCGGTCTTGACCCAAATTCCGAACGAAACCGAACGGTAGGTCGGAATCGTTTCGATCATGACGCGAAGACCGTTCTTCAGCGTATACTTGTTCATCCGACTTCCCCCCTTTGCCTATGGATAAATGAACAGTGATACCACTATAACAAATTCCGACAATCGTCACAACCGATCCTCGAGCCGTTCCGGCGAAAGCGTCTGCGATACGGTGCCCGGAACGTAGCCTTTTGCTTTAATCGAGCGAATCATCCCTTTAAGCGCTCCCGCTGTCGTCGAAGTCGGATGCATCAAAATCAAGCTGCCGGGACCGACCTTCCGCGACACTTTGGCCACGACGGATTCCGGATCGGGTTTCTGCCAGTCGATCGTATCCAGCGTCCACAGAACGGTTCTGAGTCCGTATTCCGCGGATACGCGTATCGTCTGCTCGTTGTAATAGCCGGAAGGAGGAGCGAACCAGACGTTTTTTACGCCGAGCTGTTTGAGCAGTTGCTCCGTTTTGCCGATTTCCTGCCTTTGCCGCTCGGCCCCCAGCTTGCTCATATCGGGATGGGTATACGCATGATTGGACGCCTCGTGCCCTTGCGCGATAATCGTTTTGGCCGTATCCGCGTTTTTCGACAGCCAGGTGCCGTCGAAGAAAAAGGTCGCCTTAACGCCTTCTTCCTTCAGAATGCGAAGAATCCCCGGCAAATACTCGTCTCCCCAAGCCACGTTGATCATAAGACCGACAGCCGGCTTGGCCGCATTGCCTCTGTAGATCGGATTCACCGGCAGATCCTGAAGCGACACACTCGGGCGAACGGTGCGATACACCCAAGGAAATCCGTCGCCGGAGTTCGGAGCGGAGCCGATCAGCTTCGCTTTCAAATAGGTTGCCCGCACGTCTACGATTCGTCCGTCGTAACCGGGGATCGCTTTCCACACCCGGTCGATCACCGCGTTAATCGGCTGCTGGCTGCGTTTGGGAGCTTCGGATTCGATCCAGCTCAGCAGCTTGTCCTCCCGCTTATCGTCCGTCAACGCCGCCATCGAAACCGTCTGCAGCTTGACGGTCTGAACGAACGGCCGAATCGGTCCGTACGTTCCGGCCAACCATACCGCGGCCAAGCATATCGCCATCGTAGCCAGCAGGACTGCCGGGATCTTTCTCGCCATTGTTCGCTCACCCCGTCTTGTCCGATTCCCTGCCTTCATCCTATGCCCGGGAAACGGTCTTTATGAGTGAGCTTCCCATAGTAACCGGTGATTTATGCAAACAAAAAGAGACCTTCGCATAGGAGTCTCTTTTGTCCATCATATTCCGTTAAGGCGTTCCGCTACACCGATACTTGCTCGGAATTCAGCAGAGCTTTGCGCGACAGGTTGATCCGGCCCATGTTGTCGATCTCGGTCACTTTGACTTCGATCTGGTCGCCGATGTTGACGACGTCCTCGACCTTGGCTACGCGCTCGTTGGCGAGCTGGCTGATATGGATCAGACCGTCCTTGTTCGGCAAAATCTCCACGAAGCAGCCGAACTTCTCGATGCGCTTGACCGTTCCGGTGTACACTTCGCCGACGACGACTTCCCTGACGATGCCCTCGATAATCGCGCGGGCCCGCTGGTTCGCCGCTTCGTCCGCCGAAGCGATGTACACGGTGCCGTCCTGCTCGATATCGATTTTGACGCCGGTGTCCTCGATGATTTTGTTGATGATTTTGCCGCCGGAACCGATCACGTCGCGGATTTTGTCCGGATTGATTTTGAGCGACAAAATTTTCGGAGCGTATTTGCTCAGCTCTTTGCGCGGCTCGGTGATCGTCTCGAGCATTTTGCTCAGAATGAACATGCGGCCTTCTCTGGCTTGCTCCAGCGCTTCGGTCAAAATGCCGCGGTCGATGCCGTCGATTTTGATATCCATCTGAATGGCCGTAATGCCGGCGGATGTTCCCGCGACCTTAAAGTCCATGTCACCGAGATGGTCTTCCATCCCTTGAATGTCCGTCAGGATCGAAGTATGCTCGCCGTCCTTGATCAATCCCATCGCGACGCCGGCTACCGGAGCCTTGATCGGAACGCCTGCATCCATCATCGCCAGCGTGCTGGCGCAAATGCTCGCCTGAGACGTGGAGCCGTTGGACTCGAGCACTTCGGATACGAGACGAATCGTGTACGGGAATTCCACTTCCGATGGAAGCACCTTCAGCAGAGCGCGTTCGCCAAGCGCGCCGTGACCGATCTCGCGGCGTCCAGGCGGACGGAGCGGACGGGCTTCTCCGACGGAGAACGGCGGGAAGTTGTAGTGATGCATGAACCGTTTCGATTCCTGCGGGCTGATGCCGTCGAGAATTTGAACCTCTCCCAGCGGCCCGAGCGTACATACGCTGAGTGCTTGCGTCTGGCCGCGCGTAAACAGGCCGGACCCATGCGTGCGGGGCAGAATGGCGATGTCCGACGAGATCGGACGGATCTCCGACAGTCCGCGGCCGTCCGGGCGCACTTTGTCGTGCGTAATCAAGCGGCGAACTTCATTTTTGACGATGTCGTACAGCACTTCTTTGACGTCGCCAAGCTTCTCCGGCGCTTCGGCGTACACGCCGGTAAAATGCTCGACCGTCTCGGCATTGATCGCGTCGATCGCTTCTTGGCGCGCATGCTTCTCGGCGATGCGCACGGCTTCGACCAAACGGTCCTGCGCGTACGATTTGACAGCCGTTTCGACTTCCGAGTCGACGCTGTGCAGCTTCACTTCCATTTTCGGCTGTCCGGCGACTTCGACCAGACGGTCGATCGTATCGACGATCTTCTTGATCTCGTCGTGGCCGAACATGATCGCTTCCAGCATGTCCGTCTCGGACACTTCGTTGGCTTCCGCTTCCACCATCATGATCGCGTCGCGCGTACCTGCCACGACGACGTACATGTCGCTGATCTCTTCCTGTTCCTGCGTCGGGTTCACGATATACTTGCCGTCGATTCTTCCGACGATGACGCCTCCGACCGGTCCGCTGAACGGAACGTTGGAGATCGAGAGAGCCGCGGAAGTACCGATCATCGCCGCGATTTCCGGAGAACAGTCCTGATCCACGCTAAGCACCAAATTAACGATCTGAACGTCGTTCCGGAATCCTTCAGGGAACAGCGGACGAATCGGACGGTCCGTCAGACGGCTGGCCAGAATCGCCTTCTCGCTCGGGCGTCCTTCCCGTTTGATGAAGCCTCCGGGAATTTTGCCTACCGCGTACAACCGTTCCTCATAGTTAACGGTCAGCGGGAAAAAATCAAGATCTTTCGGCTCGCTGGAAGCCGTTACGGTAGACAGTACTACCGTCTCGCCGTAGCGTACGACGACCGCGCCGCTCGCCTGCTTCGCCAATCGTCCCGTTTCCAAGGAAAACGGACGACCGCCAAGCTGCATTTCTACGCTTTGTTCCAAACCAATTCCCTCCTCTATGTGCGAGCTTACGCTCGTCACCTTGCAATCCTATGTACTTTCGACACTGTTCCCATTATTTCCTGCCGAGGCCTAACTTAGGCATATCTTTCGTCGTTTCTCCGCTCGTATATAGGGAAAAAGCAACCTGAGCGCCTGTTAGGGCGATAAGCCCCGAACGACATGGCCAGGTTGCTTTCATGCGAATGCGAATTAACGGCGCAGGCCCAATTTGGCAATCAGGGCGCTGTAGCGGCTAACGTCTTTGTCTTTCAAGTATGCCAGCAGCTTACGGCGTTGACCAACCATCTTAAGCAGACCGCGACGGGAGTGGTGATCTTTCTTGTGCTCCCTGAAGTGTGTCGTCAGATTGTTGATGTTCTGCGTAAGGATAGCGATCTGAACCTCCGGAGATCCGGTGTCCGTTGCATGCAGCTTATGCTCTTCGATCAACTCTTGTTTGCGTTCTTGCGTCAATGCCATCCTTGTTCACCTCCTTCTTCTAATCGCCGTTAGCCGAGCTCGCGCCGGTGAGAGCGCTTCGCCAAGCTAAGGTTCGTCGTGTCGCTGCGATAGGCGGCTGCCTCTCGGCGACAACGTTGTATAGTATAACATAACTTAGAGTGCATGCACAATGAATTAATCCCGGGCTTTCACCGAGAAAATCTCGCGCGCCCTCGCCGAATCGCTGCCGATTTGTTCGATCAGCTGATTGATCGACTCGAACTTCTTCTCTGCGCGCAGGAATGAATGAATCCGCAAAGCCAATTGGCGCCCGTACAAGTCTCCTTCGAAGTCGAACAGATGCGCCTCCAGCTTCAGCGCGCCTCCCGGCGCGTCGAACGTAGGCCGATAGCCGACGTTCAGCACTCCGTTATGACGGCTCTCCGCCGTTCCCGCATCGGACAGCACCTCGATCTCGATCGCATAAACGCCCGGACGCGGAATCACGTACGATTGGTCGAGCTGAAGATTGGCCGTCGGATACCCGAGTTGGCGTCCTCTGGCATCTCCGTGGACGACAAGCCCCTTCAATAGATAGGGTCGGCCCGTCAGTCTGCGCACGGCGGAGCAATCCCCCTCGGCGAGCCGCGCGCGAATGCGCGTGCTGCTCACCTTGCTATCGTCCAGGTACACCGGGGAAACCACTTGTACTTGCAGCTCTCCGCCTCCGAACTCCTTCAGAACCTCGGCGTTGCCTTGTCCGCGATGACCGAACGAGAAATCGAAGCCCACGGTCGTCGCCTTGACGCCGAGAGGAACGATGATCGACTTCACGAACCGTTCTGCGGTTACTTCCGAGAACTCGCGGTCGAAGCGAATGACATACGCCGCTTCGACCCCCAGCTCTTCGAACAGGGCCAGCTTGTCTTCCAGAGGGGTCAATACCCCGTCATATTGCGAGCCGTGCCCGAGAACGACTCTCGGATGCGGATCGAACGTCATGACGGCCGGAATCAGCCCTTTCTCCCTCGCCGCAGCGACAGCCTGGCGAATCACTTCCTGATGGCCCAAATGAACGCCGTCGAAAAAGCCGATCGCGAGCGAAAGTCCGCTCTTCGCGGCCCCTTGCGGCAAGCCGCCCGTTACATTCGCAACTGATAATTGAATCCGTTCCACCTGATGTGCCCTCCTGCTTAATCGGACTGACTGTCGTTCGGCTCGTCTTCCGGCGGATGAAACACTTTGACGGGGCGAATCCATTCCGCCGTCTCGTCCGCGGAGAACAAACCGAGAAAAACGCCGTCCGATCGATAGAGCTTCCACAACCCCTGCCGGTCGGGAGCGGGCAGCAGCCGCGAGGCTCGAATTCCTTTGCCCTGAAGCGCATGCCGCCATTCCGGCTCGGCGGCGGTCGCCGAAGGAAACTGCTTCAGCAGCTTGTCTGCCGCAAGCAGCTTACCTTCCAACGCGCCGTTCTCGAGCAGTTCCGGAATCTCCTCGAGCGTCACGCATTGCTCCCGGCGGATGCCCGCGCTCTCGAGGCGCACGAGTTCCGCCATCACGGCAGGCACGCCCAGCTTCCGGCCGATGTCCACGCATAACGTGCGGATATAAGTCCCTTTGGAACAGGTTACCGTAAACGTCAGCTCAGGCTCGTCCGAGCCGGCCGTCACCTCTTCGACGTCCAGGCGGTTAATCGTCACGCGGCGAGCTTGGCGCTCGACGGTCACGCCCTGCCTGGCCAGCTCGTACAGGCGTTTGCCGTCGACCTTGACGGCGGACACCATCGGAGGAATCTGATCGATCTCTCCGACGAAGGACATCGCGGCTTCCCGGATCATCGGTTCGGTCAGGAACGAAGCGTCCTTCCGTTCGATCACTTCGCCGCTAAGGTCTTCGCTGTCCGTCGCGATTCCGAATCGGAGCTTGGCCCGATACGTTTTCGGCGCTTCCTGCAAATACTCGACCAGTCGGGTCGCGCGGCCGACGCACAGAGGCAGGACGCCGGTAACGGCCGGGTCCAGCGTTCCCGTGTGCCCGATCCGCCGTTCGCGAAGCAGCCGCCTGGCCTTGGCCACGACGTCGTGCGACGTCCAGCCCGCCGGCTTCCAGATCGCCAGCACGCCTTCCCAACTCACCTTGCTATCCGTCATAATGCATCCAACGCTTTCCGCACCTCTTCGATCGTCTGCCGGATCGCTTCCGGCAGCGGGTCCGTAAACCTGCATCCCGCGGCGCGGACATGTCCGCCTCCGCCGAAACGCTGGGCCACTTCCGCAACGTTCACCTTACCCGCGGATCTCATGCTGACTTTCACCGATTGCTGCCCGTTTTGCTTGAAGAGCAGACCGACTTCGACGCCTTCGATATTCCGCGGGTAGTTGACGAGCCCTTCGAGATCCTCGTTCGTCGCTCCCGTTTCTTCCAGATCCTCCGAAGTGACCCAGAGCCAGGCGATCCGCTGGTCTTCGCTAAGCTCAAGCCTCGACAGGCCGCGCTGCAAAATCCGCAGCTGTCCTGGGGTCATCCGCTCAAGCAGATGCTCCGCCAGCTCCGGACCGTTCACGCCGGCTTGCAGCAGCCGGGAAGCCATCGCCATGACGAGCGGAGACGTGCTTGAATACCGAAAACCTCCCGTATCCGTGAGAAGCCCCGTATAGATCGCAGTCGCCGCGTCCACGTCGGGCTCCAATCCCAGCTCGTCGAGCAGCTCGAACAAAATTTCGGCCGTGGCGGCCGCATGGAACTTCATCAAGTTCACGCGGCCGAAGCCGTTATTCGTCGGATGGTGATCGATGTTGAGCAGCTCCGCGTCGGGAGCGAACCATTGCTCCGACCGGCCGACCCGGCCGTAATCGGCGCAATCGACGCAGATGACGTTTCGGTACTGTCTCGGCGTCGCCGCGCTCTCCGCTTGATCCGCATCGTCCATCGCATGGATTTCCGAACTCTTCCACAAAAACCGCAACCGCGAGGGCACAGGGCCCTCGTTCAGCATCGTATACCGCTTGCCCAGCTTTTCCAACGCCCAGGCTACGGTCACCGTCGAACTAATCGCATCGCCGTCGGGCTGCACGTGAGAAACGATCAGGAAGTCGTCCCTGTCGCGGATAAAAGCGGCCGCTTCCTTTAATTGTTCGGTCCACATGCCCGTCCCCTCCTCGCGAGCTCTAAGACTCCAAAGATTGTTGATTGATTTGCTGCAGCAAATCTTCGATATGGCTGCCGTACGCGATGGAGCTGTCGAAACGGAATTCGATCGCCGGCGTATGGCGGAGCTTCACTCGCCGCCCCAGCTCCGAACGGAGAAAACCGTTCGCGCGGCCGAGCGCCTTCAGTGTCTCTTCCTTCTGCTCCTCGCTGCCGAGAATGCTTAGATATACGCGGGCAAGGGAGAGATCGTTCGTCAGATCCACTCCCGTTACCGTGATAAAACCGATGCGCGGGTCTTTCAGCTCCGTCTGAATGACGTTGCTGATTTCTTTTTTAATTTGCTCTCCGACCCGTCCGACTCGAAATTTGGCCATTCAGATCCCACCTTCGCGTGCTGCTGGGATTAGCGCTCGACGCTCTCCATGACGAACGCTTCGATGACGTCGCCCTGCTGAATGTCGTTGAACTTATCGAGCGTAATTCCGCATTCATAGCCTTCCGATACTTCCTTCGCATCATCCTTGAACCGCTTGAGGGAATCGATCTTGCCCGTGTAGACGACGATTCCGCCGCGCGTCAGACGAGCTTCCGCGTTCCGGGAGATTTTGCCGTCGGTAACCATACAGCCGGCGATCGTGCCGACCTTCGTCACCTTGAACGTCTCGCGAACTTCCGCGTGGCCGATGACCTTCTCCTTGAATACCGGATCGAGCATCCCCTTCATCGCGTATTCGATCTCTTCGATCACTTTGTAGATGATCGAGTGGAGACGAACGTCCACTTTCTCCTGCTCGGCGATGCCTTGCGCGCGCGGCTCCGGACGTACGTTAAAGCCGATCACGATCGCGGAGGAAGCCGATGCGAGAATAATATCGGACTCCGTAATCGCGCCTACGCCGCTGTAAATCGTGCGAACGCGAACGCCTTCGATCTCGATTTTCTCCAGCGAGCCCTTGAGAGCTTCCAGGGAACCTTGTACGTCCGCCTTGAGGATGACGTTGAGCTCCTTGATATCGCCTTCCTTGATCTTGCTGAACAGATCTTCCAGCGTAACCGCTTGGTTCGCCTTCATCTGCGATTGGCGCGTCTTGATCGAACGCTTGTCGGATATTTCGCGCGCTTTGCGCTCGTCCTCGAACACCATGAACGGATCGCCCGCTTGCGGCACTTCCGTCAAACCGGTAATTTCCACCGGCGTCGAAGGACCCGCTTCTTTGATCCGGCGTCCGCGGTCGTTCGTCATCGCGCGAATCCGTCCGAAGCAGTCGCCCGCGACGAACGCGTCGCCGACCTTCAGCGTACCGTTCTGAACGAGAATGCGGGCAACCGGTCCTTTGCCTTTGTCGAGCTCGGCTTCCATGACCGTACCGCGCGCCCGTTTGTCCGGGTTCGCCTTGTAATCGTTCACCTCGGCGACGAGCAGGATCATCTCCAGCAAGCCGTCCAAGTTCAGGCGCTGCTTCGCGGATACTTCGACGAAGATCGTATCTCCGCCCCACTCCTCTTGCACGAGGCCGTACTCGGTCAGCTCTTGCTTCACTTTATCCGAGTTTGCGCCCGGCTTGTCGATCTTGTTGACCGCGACGATAATCGGCACGTTGGCCGCTTTCGCGTGGGCGATCGCCTCGACCGTCTGCGGCATGACGCCGTCATCCGCGGCTACGACCAGAATCGTAATATCGGTAACCTGGGCTCCGCGGGCGCGCATCGTCGTGAACGCTTCGTGACCCGGGGTATCCAGGAACGTAATTTTCTTCCCGTTGATCTCGACTTGATAAGCGCCGATATGCTGGGTAATGCCGCCGGCTTCTCCGCTGGCAACCTTCGTCTCGCGAATCGCGTCGAGCAGCGTCGTTTTACCGTGGTCGACGTGACCCATGATCGTAACGACCGGAGGACGGCTAACGAGATCGTCCGGATTGTCGTTCTCTTCGATCGTCTCGAACTGCGTATCCTCGACGACGATTTTCACTTCGGCTTCGACGCCGTATTCGGAAACGACGAGCAGGACGGTATCCAGGTCCAGATCTTGGTTGATCGTCGCCATAACGCCCATCAGCAGCAGCTTCTTGATGACTTCGGAAGCGTCCTTGTGCAGCAGTTTAGCCAACTCTCCAACGGTCATATTGCCGCGAACGATAACCTTCTTCGGCGTATTGTCGATCTTCTCGCGCGGCGGCTGATTGTTCTTGCGAGCATTTTTGCCGCCCTTGCCTTTCGGGCCTCTGAAGTTCGTTCTGCCGTCGTCGAACCGGCTGTTTTCCTTGCGTTTGAAATCACTTTCGCCCGGACGGCCTTTGCCGTCGCGTCCTGCCGGACGACCGCTGTCTCCCGGACGGCCACCTCTGGCTCCCGCGGCTGCCGGTGCCGGGCTGCGCCCCGCTCCGAAGCCTTGACCCGGACGGCTTGCCGCCGCACCGCCGCCTTGGCCTCCGCCTTGCGGACGGTTGCCATAGCCACCCTGACCGCCGCCTTGCGGACGATTGCCGTAGCCGCCTTGACCGCCACCCTGGCCTCCGCCTTGCGGACGGTTGCCGTAGCCGCCTTGACCGCCGCCCTGGCCTCCGCCTTGCGGACGGTTGCCGTAGCCGCCTTGACCGCCACCCTGGCCTCCGCCTTGCGGACGGTTGCCGTAGCCGCCTTGACCGCCGCCCTGGCCTCCGCCCTGCGGACGGTTGCCGTAACCGCCCTGACCGCCGCCCTGGCCTCCGCCTTGCGGACGGTTGCCATAACCACCCTGACCGCCGCCTTGCGGACGATTGCCGTAGCCGCCTTGACCGCCACCCTGGCCTCCGCCTTGCGGACGGCTGCCGGAGCCGCCTTGGCCTTGCGGACGGTTGCCATCGCGATTGTACCCGCCTTGGCCCTGCCCTTGCGGACGGTTGCCGTCGCGATTGTAGCCGCCTTGGCCTCCGCCCTGCGGACGGTTGCCGTCACGATTGCCGTAGCCGCCTTGGCCTCCGCCCTGCGGACGGTTGCCGTCGCGATTGCCGTAGCCGCCCTGGCCTCCGCCCTGCGGACGATTGCCGTCGCGGTTGCCATAGCCGCCTTCCCGCTGCCCTTCCGGGCGCGAGGACGTTTGCGGCTGCGGCGAAGAATCGCCCGCGGACGGAGCCGGCGCGGAAGCCACGCTTGCCGCCGGTGCCGCAGCCGATGCGGCCGGAGCTTGGCTTTGCTGCGGCGCTTGCGAAGGAGCCGCTTGGCGCGCCTGCTGCTGCTGGCCGCCCGAAGAAGCGCCTTGACCGCCCGATTGCGGACGGCGATCGCGCTCCGGAGCTGCGGCAGACGCCGCAGGTTTGGCGGAAGCTTGGGCCATTTTCGCGGCCGCGTTCGCCTTAATATCGCGGAAGAACTTCTCCACCGCGTTCGTCATGCCGTCCTCCATCACGCTCATATGGTTGTTGACGGGCATGTTCATTCTTTTCAGAATCGTAATGACTTCCTTGCTGCTCATGTTGAGCTGTTTCGCATATTCGTAAACCCTGAGCTTATCTTTGTTGTCCGTTTGATCTTGCTTACTCAATATTCTCCACCTCCGAGTGCTGATTCCAACCGGCCGACAGCATGTCGGCGAATCCCCGATCCGTTACCGCGAACAAGACGCGTTCGGGTTTGCCCACTGCCGATCCCAATTCGAATCGCGTAAAACCGACTAACAACGGCACGCCGTAACTGCCGCATTTATCCGTAACTTTTTTCCTCGTATTATCCGATGCGTCGCCGGCCAGCAAGACAAGCTTAGCTTCACCCGATCTGATCGCCTTAAGCACGATTTCTTCCCCGCTGATCAGCTTGCCGGCCCTTGTCGCCAATCCCAGGCGGGATAACGCCTTATTCGCCGTCTTCATCGTCGTCCGCCAGCTCCTTGTTCGCCTGGAATTCCTCTTCGACCTGAATGAAGTCGGCTTCCAGACGGTCGTAGATATCGGCGCCCACCGGCGTCTTCAAGGCGCGCTCGAACGCTTTCGACTTCTTCGCCAGCTTGAAGCAGGCGACCTTGCCGCACAGATAAGCTCCCCGGCCCGGCTTCTTGCCCGTCAGGTCGATCTGAATCTCTCCTTGGGGGGAACGCACGATCCGGATCAGCTCTTTCTTCGCCATCATCTCTTGGCAGGCCACGCATTTGCGCTGCGGTATTTTCCTTGGTCTCACGGCGATCCTCCTCAGTCGATGGATACGCTGTCCTGATGCATCGTGGCTCCGGTCGACTTCGGACGTCCGTATTCCTGCTCCGCCTGCGTCTCGCTCTTGATGTCGATTTTCCAACCGGTCAGCTTCGCAGCCAAACGAGCGTTCTGGCCCTTAATGCCGATCGCGAGGGAAAGCTGATAGTCCGGCACGATGACGCGCGCCATTTTCTCCGCTTCGAACACGATGACCTCCAGCACCTTGGAAGGGCTCAGAGCGTTCGCCACGTACTCGTCGATCGCTTCGGACCAACGGACGATATCGATTTTCTCGCCCTTCAGCTCGGTCACGATCGATTGCACGCGAGTGCCGCGTTGCCCGACGCAAGAGCCGACCGGATCGACTTCCTCGTTGCGGGAGTAGACGGCGATCTTCGAACGGAAGCCCGCTTCGCGCGCGACCGAGCGGATTTCGACCGTACCGTCGAAAATTTCGGGAACTTCGAGCTCGAACAACCGTTTCAGAAGTCCGGGATGAGTGCGCGACAGAATGATCTGAGGGCCCTTGCTCGTATTTTCGACTTTCGTAATGAAAGATTTGACGCGGTCTCCCTGCTTGAACTTGTCGGTCGGCATCAGTTCGGTGAGCGGCAGCGCCGCTTCGACCTTGCCGAGGTCGACGTACAGGTTGCGCAAGTCCATCCGCTGCACGATTCCCGTGACGATGTCCTGCTCCTTGTCTACGAACGCGTGGTAGATCAGCCCGCGCTCCGCTTCGCGGATGCGCTGCGTGACGACCTGCTTCGCCGTCTGCGCCGCGATGCGCCCGAAATCGCGCGGAGTCACTTCGATCTCGGCGATATCGTCGATCTGGTAGTGCGGGTTGATCGACCTGGCCGCTTCCAGCGAAATTTCCAGGCGAGGGTCCAGCACCTCTTCGACGATCGTCTTGCGCGCGTACACTTTAATCAAGCCCGTTGCCCGGTTGATGTCCACGCGGACGTTCTGCGCCGTATTAAAGTTGCGTTTGTAGCTGGAGATAAGTGCCGCTTCGATAGCTTCGATCAGGACGTCCTTGCTGATGCCCTTCTCTCGCTCGATTTCGGACAGCGCCTCGATAAACTCCATGCTCATGGCTTCATAATTCCTCCTCAATATACGCGGCTGCCTCGGCCTTTGCCGCAACCGCGCCTCGTTAAATAGATTAGAAAACGATGGCCAGCCTTGCGGAAGCCACTTTATCGTAAGGGATCGCCTGCTTGCGGCGGCCGACCGTCACGACCAGCGTCGCGCCGTCGAATTCCTCCAGGCGTCCTTCAAACTCCTTGGCTCCGTCGATCTTCTCGTACGTCGTCACGAACACGTGTTTGCCTACCGCCTTGGCGACGTCCTGCGTCTTCCTGAGCGGGCGCTCCGCGCCCGGCGAGCTGACTTCCAGGAAATACGCGTCTTCGATCGGGTCCAGCTCATCCAGCTTTACGCTGATGAATTCGGAAAAACGGCCGCAATCGTCGATATCGATGCCGCCTTCCTTATCCACGTAAATACGCAAAAACCAGTTGCTTCCCTCTTTCACGTATTCCACGTCCACCAGTTCCAACCCGTTCTCCTCCAGATAGGAGGTCGCGCAGTTTTCCACGATGGATTTGATTTGCGGTGAATTCAATAAGGTATACCTCCCGAAGTTCCAAATGGATGGCCGCAGCCTCCGCGACTGCTCGCAAATATGCGTTCGCAGCCTTAAAGACCCGCAGACAAAACGGAAAGAGTGGGTTTCCCCACTCTTCTGCAGACAGTGTTATCCACATGATTACCAAAAATAATATAACATAACCTTACAGCCTCTGGCAACCACAACTTTCCTGACCTGCCGCCGCCACCCTTAGAACAGACTAAGCTGATTCGATTCCGGCAACCCCCGGAACGCGCCGAGACCGGTCAGCAGCTCGACGATCGTTTTACTTGCCCGCGACCGCTGCTGGAAGTCCTCGATCGACAGGAAGTCTCCGTCGTCTCGCGAAGCGGCGATGTTGCGCGCCGCGTTCTCCCCGACTCCGGGGATGGCGCCGAACGGCGGAATCAGGCTGTCTCCGTCAACGATGAAGCGGGTCGCTTCCGAGCGGTACAGATCGACGGTTTTGAACTTGAAGCCCCGCGCCGTCATTTCCAGTCCCATCTCGAGAATGGAGATCATGTTCTTCTCCTTCGTCGTCGCCTGGAAGCCTTTCTCCTCGATCTCGAGCAGCATCTTCAAGATCGCGTCGTAACCTTGGCAGAACAGCTCGACGTCGAAGTCGCCGGCGCGCACCGAGAAGTAAGTCGCGTAGTACTGGATCGGATAATACAATTTGAAATAGGCCGTTCTTACCGCGGAAATAACGTAAGCGGCGGCGTGCGCTTTCGGGAACATGTACTCGATGCGCAGGCAGGAATCGATGTACCACTGCGGCACTTTGCAGCGCTTCATCTCCTCGATCCACTCCGGCGTCAAGCCCTTCCCTTTCCGCACGCTTTCCGTGATCTTGAACGCGAGCGACGCGTCCATCCCCGCCTTGTAAATCAAGAAAAGCATAATGTCGTCCCGGCAGCCGATAACCGTCTTGATCGTACACGTGTTGTTCTTGATCAGCTCCTGGGCGTTGCCCAGCCATACGCCCGTTCCGTGGGACAGTCCCGAAATCTGCAGCAGATCGGCGAACGAAGACGGTCTCGTCTCCTCGAGCATCTGGCGCACGAACCGCGTTCCCATCTCCGGCACCCCGAACGTCGCCACCGGTGAACGAATCTGCTGCGGCGTAACGCCGAGCGCTTCGACGGAGTTGAACAGGCTCATGACCTTCGGATCGTTCATCGGAATCGTCGTCGGATCGACGCCGGTCAAATCCTGCAGCATCCGCATCATCGTCGGATCATCGTGTCCGAGAATATCGAGCTTGAGCAAGTTCGCGTCGAAGGCGTGGTAATCGAAGTGCGTCGTTTTCCACTCCGCGCTCGTATCGTCGGCCGGATACTGCACCGGCGTAATGTCTTCCACTTCCATATAGTCCGGCACGACGACGATGCCGCCCGGGTGCTGCCCGGTGCTTCGCTTGACGCCTGTACAGCCTGCGGCCAGACGTCCCACTTCCGCCCCCCGCCACGACTTGCCGAGCTCTTCCTCGTATTTCTTCGTGAACCCGTACGCGGTTTTCTCGGCAACCGTGCCGATCGTTCCGGCGCGAAAAACGCTTTTCTCGCCGAACATGACCTTCGTGTAATTGTGGGCGTTAGGCTGGTATTCGCCCGAGAAGTTCAAATCGATATCGGGAACTTTGTCCCCTTTGAATCCAAGGAACGTCTCGAACGGAATGTCCTGCCCTTCCCCGCGCATCATCGTGCCGCAATTCGGGCACGTCTTGTCCGGCAAGTCGAAGCCGCTCGGAACGCTGCCGTCGAGAAACCATTCGCTATGCTTGCACTCCGGATTGCTGCACAGATAATGCGCCGGAAGCGGGTTAACCTCGGATATGCCCAGGAACGTCGCGACGATCGACGAGCCGACGGATCCCCGCGAGCCGACAAGATAGCCGTCCTCGTTCGACTTTTTGACGAGTCGCGCCGAAATCAGGTAGTTGGCCGAGAAGCCGTACTTGATAATCGGCACGAGTTCTTTCTCCAGTCGGGCCGTCACCACTTCGGGCAGCTCGTCCCCGTACATCGAGCGCGCCGTCGCGTAGCACGTATTGCGGATTTCGTCGTCCGCGCCCTCGATAATCGGCGTGAACAGCTCGTCCGGGAACAGCTTGATCTCCTCGAACCGATCGGCCAGCTCGGACGTGTTGGCGACGACGACTTCGTAAGCCTTCTGTTCCCCGAGAAACTTGAACGCCTCCAGCATCTCCGTCGTGGTGCGGAAGTGTGCGTCCGGCTTGCGCTGGTCCTTAAGCGGGCTGAACCCGGTTATCCCGTGGATTGTGATGTCCCTGAAAATTTTGTCCCGCGGCTGCAAGTAGTGGACGTTCCCCGTCGCGATGACCGGCTTCGTCAGCTTCTCCCCGAGCCGGACGATGCGGCGCAGCGCCTCCTCCAGAGAAGCTCTGCTGGAGACGAGCCCTTTCTCGAGCAGATGCATATAGAAGTCGATCGGCTGGATTTCCAGCACGTCGTAGAAGGCCGCGACTTCCTCCGCCTCCTCGATCGATTTGTTCAGCACCGTCTCGAACAGTTCGCCCTTCTCGCATCCCGAGATGACGAGCAGCCCTTCGCGATGCTCGATCAGCTTGCTCTTAGGAATACAAGCCACGCGATGAAAATACTCGGTATGAGACATGGAAATGAGCTTGTATAAGTTCTTCTTGCCGACCGCGTTCAGCGCGTAAATGCCACAATGGAACGGACGGGTCGTCTTCCAGCCGTTCTCGTTAAGGTCGTTGAGCCGGTGCAACTCGTTCACTCCGCGGGTCAGCAAATCCTTCAGCAAGCCGTTCAAAATGCCGCCCAGCGCAACCGTATCGTCGATCGCGCGGTGGTGATTTTCAAGCGAGACCTTGTAGAGCGAAGCGAGCGTGTTGAGCCGGTGATTTTTCATCGTCGGGTGAAGGTAGCGGGCGACCTCGAGCGTGTCCAGCGCCGGATTGGACAGCGGGGGCAAGCCGAATTGCTTGCAAGAATGCTGGATGAAGCCCATATCGAAGCGTGCATTATGCGCGACAAGCACCGCATCTCCAACGAACGTAATGAATTCCTTCAGCTTCGGCTCCAGCTCCGGCGCGTCCCGGACCATGTCATCGGTAATGTTCGTCAACTGCTGGATGTTATACGGAATCGGCTCGTGCGGATTGACGAACGTCTCGAATCGGTCGATCTCCTGGCCATTCTTCATCTTGACGCCGGCAAGCTCGATAATCTTGTTGTCGGTGACCGAGAGACCGGTCGTCTCGATATCGAATACGACGTACTCCGCGTCTTCCAGCGTCTGCTCCCGCGGTTGAATGACCATGCCGACCGAGTCGTTGACGACGTTCGCCTCCACGCCGTACATCACCTTGATGCCGTGCTTCTTGCCGGCCTTCGCCGCATCGGGGTAGCATTGCACGTTGCCGTGATCGGTTACCGCAATCGCCTTGTGCCCCCACTTGGCCGCCGTTTTGATGTAGACGTCGACGGGAGTTACCGCGTCCATCGTGCTCATCGTCGTATGCAGATGGAACTCGACGCGCTTCTCCTCGGCCGTATCCTTCGGCTCCGGCGGAGCCGGAACTTCGCGAATATCGTTCGGGAATAGGACGAGCTCGGGTGGATTAAGGAAGCGGTCGTATTCGACTTTCCCCCTCATCTTCACCCACTTGCCGTTGGCCAGTAAGCCGAGCATCTTGATGTCCTCTTTATTTTTGCCGAAAATCTTGATCGACAGCGAGTCCGTAAAATCGGTGATCGAGCACGTGAACAGCGTGCTGCCCGTCCTCAGCTCCTTCGTCTCGAGGCCGAAGATGACGCCTTGCACGGTCACCTTCTTCTCTTCCTCGCGAATTTCCTGGATCGGAACCGGAGGCTCCTTGATCTCGTAGCCGTGCTGAAGCACTTGCGGCGCTTCGCCTTCCTCGACCGCCGGCGCTTCTTCCCGGGCGCTCGCCATAAGCTGTTCGATCGCGGCGCGGTTCTCCTCCTCGATCTTCTGCGTAAATTCGGTATACGTATCGGGACTCGGCTCCCCGACCGTCATTTTCACGCGAAACGTCCGAAGAAACCGCCGCTCGAAAAACTTGACCGCGTAAACGTCGATCTCCTTCTTCCGGGCCAGCCCAAGATTCGTCTCGTTCATCAACTCGATCGTCAGGACGTCTCCGTCCACCCCCACGTTCGCCTTCGCGAGCCATCCATTGACGGACGCGACCTCCCTCTGCATCCGTTCCACGAAAGCCTGCCAATATTCCTTGACGATGCTGTCCGTGGCGACTTCCGGCCGGTAATTCAGAACGATGTCGACGTCCGCGATATGTCCGAGCTTCGCCTTGACCCGCTCCAACAAACCTATGTAAATGTTTCTCGGAAGCAAGGCGTCCTTGCCGATTGTAATCGACCATCGTTTGCGGGACCGGCTGATCTCCACCTTCTCGATATACCCGTCCCGAAAATGCTGCCCCAGCCACTCGGTCGGGAGCTCCGCCTGCTGCAGCAGCACTTCGAATCGCTTGCGCCTATCATCCGTCGGCTGCATCCTACGTTCCTCTCCTTGCCTATCGCCTGAAATATAAAAGCTTCCGTGAAAAAGGCCGACGCGGGAAACCCGCGCCCGGACACCGTCTTCCATCAGAAGCTGACGTTGCGCTTTCTATTTATTCTACTAGAAGGCTACTGAACGGGCAACCCACATCCTGTCGGAAAATGTAGCAAACGAGCCGTATCGATTGAAGCGTACCGGGACATCTATCTCCTTCCGCAGCTGTTGCGGTCATGAAATCGGAATTGCCAAACCCGTGGAGAGGTGATTTCATGACCGCAAGAGGCTGGCGCTTCGCTCTCCAGGAGATAGATGTCCCTCTTCTATATCGATACTCTCTGTATTCTCATTATTCCTCTATCAATACGCCCGGGCGAACACGACCGTATGCTCGGCAGCCTCGCCGCACACGAGACATTTGCTCTTCTTCTCGGCAGGCTCGAACGGAATGTTCCGGCTCGTGGCGCCGGTCTCTTCCTTCACCTGCTTCTCGCAAGCTTCGGAACCGCACCAACCGGCCAAGGCAAAGCCGCGCTTCTCTTCCATGGCCGCCTTGTATTCGTCGAGCGTGTCCACGGAGAAGAAATTCTCCTCGCGGAAAGCGCGGGCGCGCTCGTACATGTCGGCGTGGATCTGCTCTAGCAGCGCCTGAACTTCGGCGACCAGGTTGTCCAGCGGAACGGACTTCTTCTCCCCGGTGACGCGGGAGACGAGCACGCACTGGCCGTTCTCCAGATCGCGGGGTCCCAGCTCCAGTCGGATCGGAATGCCGCGCATCTCGTATTCGTTGAACTTCCAGCCCGGCGAGACGTCGGCGCGATCGTCCACGCGCACGCGGATTCCCGCGGCTTTCAGCTGCGCGTACAGCTCGTCTGTCTTGCCGATGACGACTTCGCGCGTCTTCGGCGGGCCGATCGGAATCATGACGACTTGCGTCGACGCGACCTTCGGCGGCAGCACGAGGCCGCGATCGTCGCCGTGCACCATGATCAGAGCGCCGATCAGGCGCGTGCTGACTCCCCAAGAAGTCGTATGGCAGAATTGCTGCGTATTCTCGCGGTCCAAATATTTGATATCGAAAGCGACGGCAAACTTCGTGCCAAGGTAATGGGACGTTCCCGCCTGAACGGCTCGTCCGTCCTTCATCATCGCTTCGATCGAATACGTGTCGACCGCGCCGGCGAATCGCTCCGAAGGCGTCTTCTGTCCTTTGATGACCGGAATCGCAAGGACGTTCTCTACAAAGTCGGTGTACACGTCGAGCATCTGCATCGTCTCTCTGCGCGCATCCGCTTCGTCCTCGTGCGCCGTATGGCCTTCCTGCCACAGAAACTCGCTCGTGCGCAGGAACGGCAGCGTTCTTTTCTCCCATCGCACGACGTTGGCCCACTGGTTGATCAGCAGCGGCAGATCGCGGTATGAGTTGATCCACTTCGCGTACATATGGCCGAACATCGTCTCCGACGTCGGACGGATCGCCAGCTTCTCTTCGAGCTGCTCGCCGCCCGCTTCAGTCACGAAAGGCAGCTCGGGGTTAAAGCCCTCGACGTGCTCCTTCTCCTTCGTGAAGAAGCTTTCCGGAATGAACAGCGGGAAGTAGGCGTTGCGATGGCCCGTCTCCTTGAACCGTCTGTCCAGCTCCCCCTGCATGTTCTCCCACAGCTCGTAGCCGTCCGGGCGGAATACGATGCACCCGCGCACCGGCGAATAGTCCATCAGCTCCGCTTTTTTGATAACATCGATGTACCAACGGGAGAAATCCTCGCCCTGCGGCGTAATTTCCGTTACGAATCCTTTATCCTTCGACATGACGCTCCTCCAACTCCAGCATACGGCTTAATTTCTGACCAATCCAACAATATCGTTATAAGTGACGACGATCATCAGCAGCATCAGCATGGCAAAGCCGACGAGATGGACCATGCTCTCCCGGTTCGGGTCGACCGGCTTGCCGCGGACCGCTTCCAGCCCAAGGAACAGCAGACGGCTTCCGTCCAGCGCCGGAATCGGCAGCAGATTGAAGATGCCCAAGTACAGACTGAGAATGCCCGCCCACAGCGTCAATTGCGCCACGCCCTGCTGCGCGATCTCCACCGTCACTTGTGTCGTCTTGACGGGGCCCCCTACTTTGTTCAAATCAAAGTCCCGAATGAGCATCTGGAAGCCCTCGAAAATCCGCTTTGTCATTTCGACCATCGTCTCGCCGGAGAAGCGCAGCGTCTCGATCGCGCCCGGCGCGCGCATCTCTCCGATCGGATAGATGCCGATCTTGCCCGTCTCCGAGTCGGGAGTCACCTTGATCGGCAGCTCCACGCCGTCCCGGTCGACGACGATCTGCAGCGGTTTGCCCGCCGAGGCGCTGATCTTCTCCACCATCGCGTTCAGGTCGCCTCCGATCGGCTCCCCGTTGATCGACTTGACCCAGTCGCCCTTTTCGATGCCCGACTGTTCGGCCGGAGCGTCCGCCACGACTTTCGAGATAAACACTTTCGAAGAGTTCTCGAGCGGCACTCCCTGCATCACCAGATACAACGCGAACAGTACGAAAGCGAGCACGAAGTTCATGACCGGGCCGGCGAAAATCGAAAGCGCCCGCTGCCCGACCGTCTTATGTCCGAATTGGCGATCGATCGGCGCGATTTGCGTCTCCCGGCCTTTGGCGATAATCTGCGCCTGAGGGTGCACGGAATACCGTTCGATGTCTCCGTCGATATCCAGAGCGACGAACAAGCCCTTCTCCAGGTCGAGCGACTTCACTTCCCCGCGCATGACATCCGACCGTTCGTCCAGACGGTCCAAGTAGATGCGCGTGACTTTGTCGTCCTTCACGCGGAGCGCCACCGTCTGCCCCGGCTGCACCTCGACGATCTCCGGGTCCTCCCCGGCCATTCGGACGAAGCCGCCGATCGGCAGCAGCCTCAGCGTATAGCGCGTCTCGCCCTTCTTGACCGAGAACAGCTTCGGTCCGAAGCCGATCGCGAACTCGCGCACGAGTATGCCCGCCCTGCGGGCGAAATAATAGTGGCCCCATTCATGCAAGGAAACGAGCAAGAAAAACATCAATATCGTCAGCAGCGCAACCTGTAAATTTCCCATCTGTCCAACCCCTTTGCGATTCGAAAGCAACCGTCCGGGCTTGCCGCCCCGGCTCGGCTGATCTTAGATTAACATTATTGCCCGAGCCGTTACAAGCGAGCCCGCAGGGGTCAACCGGCCGATTCCGCCTCGCGGCGCGCCCATGCGTCCGCCTCGAGAATCGCCTCCAGGCTCGGGGACGGAACCGCCTCGTGCTTGGCGAGCGCGCGCTCGATCGTATCCTCGATCGCGAGGAAAGGGATCTCGCCCTTCAGAAACCGCGCGACGGCTACCTCGTTCGCTGCGTTGAACACGGTCGTGGCCGTGCCTCCGGCCCGCCCCGCCTCGTATGCGAGACGCAGGCAAGGATATCGCTCGAGGCTCATCGGCCTGAAGTTCAGCGTTCCCTGCTTCAGCAGATCGAGCGGGGATGCCGGAGAGGCGACGCGATCCGGATACGTAAGCGCGTATTGAATCGGCACGCGCATGTCAGGGTTCCCGAGCTGCGCCATCACGCTCGTATCGACGAACTCGACCATCGAATGAACAATGCTCTCCGGATGCAGCACGACGTCGATCTGATCGTACGGCAAGCCGAACAGCCAGTGCGCTTCGATCACTTCCAAACCTTTGTTGGCCATCGTCGCCGAATCGATCGTCACCTTGGCGCCCATGCTCCAGTTCGGATGCTTCAGGGCGTCTTCCACCGTCACGTTCTGGAGCTGCTCTCTCCCGAGATCGCGGAAGCTTCCGCCAGAGGCGGTCAGCATCAGCCGCTTGACCGCCTTCGCAGGCTCTCCGTTTAAGCATTGGAAGATCGCGGAATGCTCGCTGTCGACCGGCAGAATGGAGACGCCCTTCTCCTTGGCACGGCTCATGACGAGATGCCCGGCCGTCACGAGCGTCTCCTTGTTCGCGAGTCCGATGTCGGCTCCCGCCTCGATCGCCGCCAGCGTCGAAGTGAGGCCCAGACTGCCGACGAGCGCGCAGACGACGTAATTCGCGCCTGATTCACCGGCGATTTGCCGCAAGCCCTGCTCTCCGTGCAAGACTCTGACGCCCGAAGGCGCTTCCGCTCTTACCTGGGCGGCCAGCTCCTCGGTGCCGGCGGATACCCATTTCGGCTTGAACCGCCGCACTTGCTCGAGCAGCAAGCCGATGTTGGCTCCAGCAGCGAGACCTACGACCTCGTAGTCTTCCGGACGCCGCGAGATCACGTCGAGCGTCTGGGTGCCGATCGATCCCGTGCTGCCGAGAACGGCTATTTTTTTCATAGTCAACCTCCGCTGTCCACTCTATGTTTATGTAACCAATCGCCGGATTATCCTGCCAGTAGCCCAATCAAATGGACGAGCGGAAACACGATCAGCCAGCTGTCCGTTCTGTCCAGCACGCCGCCGTGCCCCGGCAGCAATTGGCCGGAATCCTTCACACCGCGAAACCGCTTGTACGCGGACTGCACAAGATCGCCCAATTGTCCGGCGACCGCCGCCGTCAGACCGATCAGCGCCGCCCGGCCGTAACCGAGCCATTCCGGCTGCGCGTAAGCGAAGATCAAGCCGGCCAACACCGCGATCGCCAGGCCGCCGAGGGCCCCTTCGATCGTCTTGTTCGGGCTGATCGACGGCCACAGCTTAGTCCGTCCGAGCGCCTTGCCGACAAAATAAGCGCCGGCGTCGGACGCCCAGATGCAGGCGAACGTCAGCGCCGACCAGAAGATGCCGTGCTCGAGCTCCCTCGTCGCCGCCATGTAGTGGAAACCCATCCCCACGTACACCGCGCCGAGGAACAGCACGCTCGCGTTCTCCAATTGAATACGGTTTTTGCTGAACACCGTCGCTGCCAGCAGCGCGAACATGAGCAGCCAGGCGACCGTCTCCATCGACGGAAGCGTTCCTTCGAACGGAAGCTCCGGCAGAGCGATCAGCAGCACCGCGACGAAGCCGAGCAGCACGTCGGGACGCGTCCAGGCTTGTCCGTTCAGCCTCGCGAACTCCCAATATCCGATAACCGCCATGGCCAGCAGGAGAGCGGTGTAGTACCAGCCTCCCGCGACCAGTAAACCGATGAATATCGCTCCAGCGACGACGCCGGTAACGATCCGCTGCCCCATGCCGTCACAGCCCTCCGTAGCGGCGCGCGCGCCGCTGATATTCTCTGATCGCATCGTACAGATGCCTTTCGCCGAATTCCGGCCAGAACACGTCGGTGAACCAGAACTCGCTGTAGGCAAGCTGCCACAGCATGAAGTTGCTGAGCCGCAGCTCGCCGCTCGTCCGGATCAGCAAGTCCGGGTCCGGCAAGCCGCTGCTCAGCAGCCTTTGCTCGAAATCGGCTTCTTCCAGCGCCTCCGGATCGACCTTCCCGGCAGCGGCCTGCCGGGCAACCTCCTTGACCGCTTCCAGCATTTCGTGCCGGCTCCCGTAATTCAGGGCAAAGTTCAAAATGAGACCCGTATTGTGCGCCGTCCTGCGTACCGCTTCTTCGACCGCGGCCACCGTATGGTCGGGGAGTTGCCCCCGATCGCCCATCATCCGGACCTGAACGTTGTTTTCGATCAATTCCTCCAGCTCGATCGCCAGAAACTCCTGAGGCAGCTTCATCAGGAATTCGACTTCCGCCTTCGGCCTTTTCCAGTTTTCCGTGGAGAAGGCGTACAGCGTCAACACTTCGACGCCGACGCGATCGGCGGCTTTCGTGATGCGCTTCACGGCCTTCATTCCGTTATGGTGCCCGGCGATGCGGGGCAGTCCTCTCCTCTTCGCCCAGCGTCCGTTCCCGTCCATAATGATCGCCACGTGCTTCGGAATGTTGTCGCCGGACGGCAGTTCGTCATCGTCCGCCCGCATCCGTTCTATATCTTCTGCCGTGAACGCTCCGACGCGCAGCTTGCGGAACCATTTTCCGAACAGACCCATCTTTGCTTCCCCCTAGTAGCGGCAACGCTCACCCTGTAGCCAGTCAAAAGAGAATAAACCCCACCTTGCGGAGGGGTCGTGCGCTTACCCTTTACACTTCCATGATTTCTTTTTCTTTGGCGGCCAAAATTTTGTCCACCTCTGCGACGAAACGGTCCGTCAGCTTCTGCACGTCGTCCTGGTGACGACGGGATTCGTCCTCGGAAATCTCGCCTTTTTCCTTCTTCTTGATCTCGTCGTTGGCGTCGCGACGAATGTTGCGGATCGCCACCTTCGCTTCTTCTCCGAACTTCTTCGTCGATTTCGCCAGCTCCGCGCGGCGCTCTTCCGTCAGCGGCGGAATGTTCAGGCGGATGATCGAACCGTCGTTGGCCGGAGTGAGGCCGAGATCCGACTTCTGGATCGCTTTCTCGATCGCCGACAGCGCCGTCTTATCCCACGGCGTAATGATGATCGTGCGGGAATCCGGCGTGTTGATCGCGCCCATCTGGTTGATCGGCGTAAGCGTCCCGTAATATTCGGCTTGCACGCGGTCCAGCATCGCGGCCGACGCGCGGCCCGCTCTCAGGGTAACAAGATCCCGTTTCAATGCGCCCAACGCCTTCTCCATGCGTTCTTCGGCGTCTTTTTTAATCGCTTGCGGCATTAGTCCATGCTCCCCTTTACGATCGTGCCGATTTTCTCGCCCATGACGGCACGTTTAATATTGCCTTGCTCCGTGATCGCGAATACAAGAAGCGGAATATTGTTGTCCATGCATAACGAGGATGCGGTCGAATCCATGACGCCAAGGTTTTTGTTGAGCACGTCCATGTAGGTGAGCTGCTCGTACTTCTCCGCGCCCGGATCTTTGAACGGATCGGCGCTGTAGACGCCATCGACCTTGTTCTTGGCCATCAGAATGACTTCGGCCTCGATCTCGGCCGCGCGAAGCGCCGCGGTCGTGTCCGTAGAGAAGAACGGATTGCCCGTTCCCGCTGCGAAAATGACGACGCGTCCCTTCTCCAGATGCCGGATCGCGCGTCTGCGGATGTAAGGCTCGGCGATCTGCTGCATCGCGATCGACGTCTGCACGCGGCTCGGCACGTCCATCTGTTCCAGCGCGTCCTGCAGCGCAAGCGAGTTCATGACCGTAGCGAGCATGCCCATGTAGTCGGCCGTCGCGCGATCGATTCCCTTCTGGCTGCCCGCAATGCCGCGCCAGATGTTGCCCCCGCCGCAGACGATCGCCACTTCGACGCCCAGCTCGATCACTTCCTTGACCTGCTCCGCGATCGACAGAATCGTCGCCGCGTCGATGCCGTATCCGTTGTTGCCAGACAGAGACTCGCCGCTCACCTTTAATACCACGCGTTTATAAACGGGACGTTCCAACTTTTTGTACCTCCAGCATGCATATTTAAAAAAGAGGGAACACGCCGTGTTCCCGGATCGGTAAATCTTATTGGTTGACTTGCGCCATAACTTCTTCTACGAAGTTGTCGACTTTTTTCTCCAAGCCTTCGCCCAGCTCGTAACGAGCGAATCTGCGGATGGAGATTTTCTCGCCGATTGCGGCGATCTTCTCGTTCAGCAGCGTCGTGATCGTCTTGTCCTGGTCCTTGACGAACACTTGCTCGAGCAAGCAGTTCTCTTCGTAGAACTTGTTCATGCGGCCCTCGACCATTTTGTCGACGATTTTCTCCGGCTTGCCTTCGTTCAGCGCCTGGTTGCGGAGAATTTCTTTTTCCTTGTCGAGCTCGGCTTGGGATACTTCTTCGCGGCTCAGGAATTTCGGGTTGGCCGCCGCGATTTGCATCGCGATGTCCTTCACGAACGCGCGGAATTGATCGGTTTTGGCTACGAAGTCGGTTTCGCAGTTGACTTCGACGAGAACGCCGATCCGGCCGCCTGCGTGAATGTAAGATTCCACGACGCCTTCGGTTGCAACGCGGTCGCCCTTCTTGGCTGCCGCCGCAAGGCCCTTCTCGCGGAGCAGCTCGGCCGCTTTCGTCAGATCGCCGCCCGCTTCCTCCAACGCCTTTTTACAATCCAACATGCCTGCTCCCGTTCTTTCGCGGAGCGTTTTAACGTCTGCTGCATTAATTGCCATGGGGGACTCCTCCTAAGTAGGTGCTCCCCGCGCTCTTGAGCGCGAGTGAGGCTGATCTTTTTTTTGGAAAAAAAGGGCGGTGAGAAGTTACCCTTCTGACCACCCTTCGATCGTGACTGTATGTTCGAACCGGAATTTTCCTTGATTAAGCCGTCGTCTCTTCGCCTTGGCGGGATTCGACGATCGCGTCGGCCATCTTGGCCGTCAGCAGCTTAACCGCGCGGATCGCGTCATCGTTACCAGGGATAACGTAGTCGATCTCGTCCGGATCGCAGTTCGTGTCGACGATGCCGACAATCGGGATGCCCAGCTTGCGAGCTTCCGCTACCGCGATGCGCTCTTTGCGCGGATCGATGATGAAGAGGGCGTCCGGCAGCCTGCGCATGTTCTTGATGCCGCCGAGGAATTTCTCGAGACGCTCCTTCTCCTTGCGGAGAATGATGACTTCTTTCTTAGGCAGCACTTCGAACGTGCCGTCTTGTTCCCATTTGTCCAGCTGGTGCAAACGGTCCGTACGCTTCTGGATCGTGGAGAAGTTCGTCAGCGTACCGCCCAACCAACGTTGGTTGATATAGTATTGCCCGCTGCGCTCCGCTTCTTCCTTAACGGAATCCTGAGCTTGCTTCTTCGTTCCTACGAACAGCATCGTTCCGCCGTTCTCTGCGAGTTGACGCACGAAGTTGTACGCCTCGTCGACTTTCTTAACCGTTTTTTGCAAATCGATAATGTAAATGCCGTTACGTTCAGTAAAGATGTACTTATCCATTTTCGGGTTCCAACGACGTGTCTGGTGACCGAAATGCACCCCTGCTTCAAGCAGCTGCTTCATGGAAATGACTGCCATCTTCCTGCACCTCCTAGTGGTTTTTGGTGAATCGTCCGCCGCTTCTCGCGCTTTCCGCCAAAACTCGTCCGGATCTCCCAAACAAGCACCGTTGACGGAATTGAAAAGCGTGTGTTTTTTACACCGAGAAATAATATACCATATCGTCAACCGTCGCGCAATGGCCCAGCGCTTTGCTTCGGCAAATTTCTTGCCAGCGTTCGCCTCTTATTTCTTGCGCACGAGCTCGTCCATGATTTCCTGATAGGTCGGCTTGCCCGTGAATACGGCCGTTCCGACCCTCATCTTGTTGGCGACCGGTCTCGTTCCTTCGATAAAGTCCTTGACGTCGTCGATGACGCCCAGCTTCAGAAGCTCCTCACCGACTTCCGTCAGACTCATTCCGTAGCTGATGTACAGGGACACCTGCTCCGGCGCTTCGGCAGCGGGGGGCGCCTCTTCACCCTCGGCCTTAGGCGTCGCGGACTGTGCCGCGTTCGTCTCCGAACCGTCCGTCTCCTTCGGAGCCGTCTGCTCCTCACCTGAGTCATCCGGCTGCCCGGAATCGCCTTCCTCTCCGGAGGATTCGCCCTGGCCCGCCTGCTCCGACGCGGCCACGGCCTCCTGCACGCGTGCGTCGAGCTGCTCCTGCGTAAGCAGCAGCAAGCCTGCCTTCTTCGCTTCGTCGCTAAGCTGCTCCGGCGCCATCGGCTCCTGGGCCAGCGGCGCGTTCTGCTTCTCTGCGAACGTAATCATCTGCAGCATGATCGCGCCGACGATCAACCCGATTCCGAATCCCATCAGCCAGCTTCGATGTTTACGCATGCCGCTCCTCCTGTCTGGCCAATTGCAAAATGAGCTGCACTTCGCCCTTGTTCATGCCGGTCGCTTTGGCGATCTGATCGACGGATTTGCCCTTCTCGTGCAGGTCCAGCAGCTCCGCGTATCGACCGCGTATCGTCGTCGGCTGCAGCTCGGTCTCCGGGGAGGCCGACGGTTCCGGCGCCGCATCCGCGTCGTAGGAGCCGATCGTCGGCGCAGCGGCATCGGCGACGGATGGAGTTTCCGCAGGGTGGGACATTCTGGTTGAACGGGCGGGAGTTGTAGCAAGAGGCGAAGCCGAGGGGGGGTAATCCGCTGGCGTTGCGGGGAGGCGGGACTGTTCCGTCAGCGACTTCATCTGCTGCTCCAATTCGACGATTCTGCTTCCGAGCGTCTCGACCGTGCCGTCGTGCTCGCGCTTGAACTTGGCGACCGCGCCCAACAGCTCGCGATTCTCCGCCTCCAAATCCTCGAGCAGTCGGTTATACGACTCTTCGCTGACGAACTCCTGCTTGGGGCCGGCATCGCCGGATTTGGGCATCATCCACGCAAACCCGGTTATCGCGGCCCCTAACGCAACAATGTAAAACCACGGTTCCACCCTGAACTCTCCTCTCATGCTTGCCGATCATGCTGCGGTCAGCCCATAAAATCGATGTGTCTTCCTTTATACGGATGCTCCGGGACTTTGCTCTCCTCCGCGGCCTGATCCTGCGACGAGGACGTCTTCGCCCCGGGCTTCCGCTTATTCCGCTCGCGGGGTTCCCGCTCGGAGATCGTCCCGCCCGAGGCGGATTCCGCTTTGTTGCTTCTCGTCGCGTTCTGCTCCGCCGTCTTCATCGCCTGCTGGCCGAGCAGGCCCTGCTCCGTGGTCGGGCGCTGCTGCTGCTGATGCTGCAGCGAAGTCATCTCCACGGAACGCGGCATTGAAACTTGCATATCGATCGGTTTGTAGCTCACGCCGTATCACCTCGATTCGGGATCAATAGAACGGAACCATCACGATGTCTCCGTCCGCAAACCGGAAAGTGACTCTCTGCGAAGCGTCTTTCACGAATCTCGTATATCTTCCGATCACGATTTTCGTGCCGCCCCACAACGTATGAACCGCGTCCACGCGCGCCGTCGTCGCGTCTTCCAGCGTCTTCTCGATGTCCAGCACGCGTTCCTTGGCGCTCTGCAGCTCCTCGGTCGTCTGCCGCTTCGTCGCCGTCAGCTTGACCCGCAGCGCCAGCTTGTCGCCGCTAAGCTGTCCGACCGAAGCCATCTGGTCGAGCATGGACAGCGCTTTCTCCGTCTTGTCCAAGCTTTCCGACAATTGGCGCATCGTCGTGCGCAATTCTCCGAGCTCCTGACGGAGTTCCGGCCTGACGCCGACCTCGACGACCGTGGCCGTCGACATCGAGTTGCCGATCATCCTCGCCGTCACCCGTTCTCCCGCCTGGATCGTGCCGCCCACGATCAGCCCTTTGGCTCCCAGGCATTTGACCGATTTGCCGGCGCGGACGTTCGAGTGCATAATGCTCTGGGTCACCAGCACGTCCTCGCCGGCAATGACGTTCCCCTCTTGGACAAAAGAGCAGCGAACGTTGCGTCCGGCCTTGACATATCCTTTGTTCGTTCCGATGATTCCGCCCGTAACTTCGATCGAGCCGTCGGATTCGACCTCGGCGCCCTCGATGCCGCCCGTCACGCGGATGTCTCCCGACGCCTTGACGCTGAAGCCGGTCAAAATATTGCCGCGGACGACGACCGTGCCGACAAATTCAATGTTCCCGATATTGTAATCGACGTCGCCGTTCACTTCATACACGGGAAAGACATTCAGCTTGTCCTTGTCCGTCTTCGTCACCAAACCGTCGATCGCCGCGTACATCGCGATGTTCTCGGGATTGACGACGACGTTTTTGCCGATCTTGAAGTGGACCTCCCTGCCTTCCTTCGGAGCGATTTCTTCTCCGGTGACGGCTTTGCCCGGAACGCCCGGTTCCGCGGGAGCCCGCTCGGCGATCAACTGCCCCGCCTTCACGTTGGCCAGCTTCGTGACCTGCTTGTAGTCGACGCTGCCGTCCTCGCGCTCGACGGGACCGCGGCTCTCTTCCTCGTCCTCGCCGTACAGAAGCTTGATATAGCCGTCCTTGCCCGGCTTGGGCGGCGTACCGACGGCGACGACGTTCTGAGCGAAATAGAAGTCCTGGGGCCGTTGCGAAATCAAGTAGATCGCATCCGACTGCAGCCCCGACTTGATGCCTTGCGACGACAAGTACTGCTCCAGTTCGCGGGCGGTAAACTTAGGATCCCCTTCCACCCGCTTGAATACCAGATACGCATTCATTTTGTCTTCGGAAATCGTAACTTGCAGACCTTCCTCCATGGAGAAGCTTCCATTGTCAGGCATCGTCAACGCCCCCTATTATCCGTTTTGAAGCAACTGTTCCTTATGTTTCGCGAGCGCTCCCCGAAGCCTCAGAATCGCTTTGGAATGCAATTGGGAAATTCTCGAAGGCGACAGGCACATCACCTCCGCGATCTCGCTTAACGACAAGTCCTCGTAATAAAACAAAGAGATTACGGTGCGTTCCTTCTCCGTAAGCTTCTCTATGCCGTATTTCAGAGAGTCCTTCAAATACGTCTCGTGAACTTTGGATTCCGGGCTGACCGCTTTGTCGTCGACGAGCAGCGACAGACGGGTCTCGGATTCTTCCTCGCGAATCGGATCCTCCAGAGAGAATACGGCCGCGACCGCAACTTCCTGAAGCATTTGCTGAAACTCTTTGTTGCTAATATTCAAATAGTCGCATATCTCGTCGTCCGAAGCAGATCTTAATTGCCGCTGCTCCAGTACCGCATAGGCGTCCTCGATTTTTTTCGCTTTATCACGAACCGAGCGGGGCACCCAGTCTCCTTGCCTAAGCCCGTCGATGATCGCCCCTCTGATTCTCCATGAAGCATACGTCTCGAACTGCAAGCCGCGCCGATAGTCGAACTTCTCGATCGCGTCGATCAGCCCCATGGCGCCGTTGCTCGCAAGATCGTCTTTCGTTACGTTTTTCGGCAAACCCACCGCCATACGGCTGGAGACGTAGTCCACGAGCGGCAAATAGTGTTCGATCAGCTTTTTTCTCGCATCCGGGTCCTCGTCGTCTTTCCATCGCTGCCATAAATCCTGATGGGACAACCGGGAACGTGTTTGATCGACCATTCTAGCCTCACCATCCTTATTCGTCCGTCAGGCGCCGTATCGCCTGAGCCACTTCCTCCGGATTCGGATTATCGAGCGACACCACCCGCTTGGGCTGCAAAGGCTGGAAGCCCTTGACCTCCTCTTCCTTCGCCGTTTCCGGCTTGCCGTCGGTCCATTGCTCCTTCAGCATCTCCGACAAGGCGTCGCCTTCGTCCGGCGTCGTCAGATCGAGCAAGCTTCCGCGGTCGTCCTCGGCCGGGATCCCGCTTACGGCCGGCTTGCCAGGAGCAAGCAACTGCCCGAGCACGAAGCTTGCGACCAGCGCCAATGCCGCGAACGCCAGAAAAGCGTAAAAGCTTCTGAGCAGCGTCGTTCCCAGCGGATTGCTCGACAGGGAGATCAAGCCGGTGAGCAGCGCTCCGAAAACTCCGAATCCGATGATGAATCGCCAGGAACCTTTCATCTTAAATCTCCTTTACTCCGTGCTGCACGCTGCGAATAAGAAAAATGCCGGTATGGCTGTACAGCTCCACCGTCCGTCCGTAGTTGCCCCCGGTGTCCTCGGACACGAGACGGATCGAGAACCGCTCCAGCTCCAACTTCGTCGCTTCAACGTTGCGAGGTCCGATTCTCATCGTATCCGCGCCGCCCATGAAGGCGAACATTTGCGCTCCCCCGGCCATTTTGGCGATCAGGCGATGGATCGCCGCGCCTCTGCTTCTCAGCCTGTTCACGAGCTCGGGGACGGCCGTGTCCGCGTATTTGGCGATATTCAGCTGACCTTCGCGCGCGATGTCGGACGACGGCAGCATAATGTGCGCCATTCCGCCGATGCGCAAGTCGGGATCGAATAACGTCAAGCCGACGCACGAGCCTAATCCCGTCGTCTTGAGCACCGCCCCCCCTTCCGCGATATTCAGATCAGCCATTCCGACTTTAATCAACGTGCCCTCGGTCATCAGAACGGCACTCCTAACGCACGAAAGAGCTTCTCGAACGACTCCGGGTCCGGAATGAGGAAGAAATGGCCTTCGGCCTCCTGCTGCCCTTCCAGGAAAGTCGTATCTATGAGCAGAGCGTCGTCGCCCATCGTGCCGAATTGAAGCAGACCGTAGCTCAGGATCGCCCCCGCCATGTCCACCGCCAGGGAAGGCACGGTAGGCGACATCCTGAGACCGGTGAAATCCGCCAGCGAGGACAAGTACGAGCCTGCCAGAATGTTGCCGATCTCGTTCAGCGCGGACAGCTCCAGCTCGCTGTATTCGTCGTTCTCCGCCGCGTTGAATCCGAGCAAGCCTTGCAAAATCCGGCGCGCCGGCTCCCGGTTGATAATGAAGAACATATTGCCGGGAGCGTCGCCCTCGACGCGAAGGAAAATGGCGATTACGACCGCTTCCGAACCTCCGACCCGCTTGGCGATCTCCTCGAACGGAAGCAGGTTTACGGTAGGCACCGCCATGTCCACCGGTTTGTTAAGCAGCGTAGACAACGCGGTCGCCGCATTGCCGGCGCCGATGTTGCCGACCTCCCGAAGCACGTCCAGCTTGAAATCCGCGTTATTCCTGAACAGATTCACGGCTTACTCCCCGGACTGTTCCAATTGGATAATTTCGCTGCGGTTCAGCACTTCGGACAGATTCAGCAAGATGAGCAGACGGTTCTCCCCGATCTTGGCCACTCCGCTCAAGTACTTCGCCTTAATCCCGCCGACCACTTCCGGAGGATTTTCGATCGCGTCGCTCGAGACGTCCAGCACGTCGTTCGCCGAATCGACGATAAATCCGACTTCCAGCTCGTTGGCCGCGACGATGATAATGCGGGAGTTCTCGGTGTAATCCGACTCGGTCAAGCCGAACCGGCCGCGCAAATCGATGACCGGAATGACGACGCCCCGCAGATTGATGACTCCTTTTACGAACGCAGGCGTTTTCGGTACGCGGGTGATCGGAAGCATCCGCTCGATCGTGCGCACCTTGTCCACCTCGATACCGTACTCTTCCTGCGCCAGCGTGAAGACGATCACTTTCAATTCCTCTGCCATGAATGATTCCTCCCTTAGAGTCCGGACTGTTATTTGATAATCGCGTTAGGATCCACGATCAAGGCGACTTGCCCGTCCCCGAGTATCGTCGCTCCCGAGACGACGCCTTTGACGCCGGTCAAATATTTGCCCAGCGGCTTGAGCACGATCTCGCTCTGGCCGATGAATTCGTCGACGAGAACGGCAGCCAGCTTGTCCCCTTTGCGGATGACGAGCATTTCGGTCTCGATCTCGTCGTCGTCGCGGTAATCCGGCGAATCGATCAGCTGGGCCAGCGAAATGACGGGAATGATGGACTGGCGGTAATCGATCATACGATTGCCGTGCAGCGTACGGATGTCCGAACGTTTCAGCGAGCCCGTCTCCACGATCGAAGACAGCGGGAACGCATACTTCTCGGAGCCCTGCTTGATCAGCATCGCGGCGATAATCGACAGCGTCAGAGGCAGCTGGATCGAGAACTTCGTTCCCTGTCCGAGCGTCGACAGCACGGTGACGTTGCCGCCCAAGGAAGTAATCTTCGATTTGACGACGTCGAGCCCGACGCCGCGGCCGGAGATGTCCGATACTTTGTCCGCCGTACTGAAGCCAGGAGCGAACAGCAGCATGTTCACTTCCTCGTCGCTGAGCGTCTTCGCCTCCTCCGGAGTGACGACGCCCCGCTTGATCGCCGTCTCGAGCACTTTCGGCCGGTTAATGCCTTTGCCGTCATCCTCGATCTCGATGAACACGTGATTGCCGCTGTGGAACGCGCGCAGCACGACGGTTCCGGTCTCGGGCTTGCCCAATGCGACGCGGTCCGCGATCGATTCGACGCCGTGGTCGACCGAGTTGCGGATCAAGTGCACGAGCGGATCGCCGATCTCGTCGATAACGGTGCGGTCCAGCTCGGTTTCGGCGCCTACGACGACCAGATCTACTTTCTTGTCCAGCGATTTGGCCAAGTCCCTGACCATGCGCGGGAAGCGGTTAAAGACGCTGTCCACGGGAACCATGCGCAGCTTAAGCACGATATTTTGCAAGTCGGCGCTGACGCGCGCCATGTGCTCCACCGTCTCCGTCAAGTCATTGCGGCGGATTTCGAAGGCGAGCTGCTCGAGGCGAACGCGGTCGATGAGCATTTCGCTGAACAGATTCATCAGCGTGTCCAATCGCTCGATATCGACCCGGATCGTGCGGGGAGCGGCATTGCCGGAAGCAGCCGGAGCCGCGGGGCGCGCCGCGCCCTTATCGGAAGCGGGAGCTTGCGTTGCCGGCGCCTTGGCCGAAGCCACGACAGGAGCGGGAGCCGCAGCGGCGGCCGCTTCCTTCGCCGCCGACGCGCTCTGCTCGGAAGCGCGCAAATTGTCTTCCATCTCTTGCAAGGACGCTTTGTCCACCGCGTTCAGCGTTACGGATTCGATCTCCGACACTCTGGAGAGCTGCTCGTGCAGCGTCTGCTCCGCCGTCTGGGTAATGTAGTACACGGAGAAACCGCGGTCGAATTGCTCCTGCTCGATCTCCTGTACGGACGGGTAGGATTTGACGACCTCCCCGTTCCTCTCGAGGACGTCGAACACCATGTAGGCGCGGGCCGCTTTCAGCAAGCAGTCCTCCCGCACCCTTACTTCGATGAAGTAAGCCGTATGCCCGCCCTCGATCGATTGCGCCAGAATCGACAGCTGGTACTGGTCGAGCACGAGCGATGCGGGCAGCGCCGCGGCGGCCTTGGCGGGAGCGGAAGTCCCGGACGCGGATGCCGCGGCTCCGGTATCGCCTTTAACGATGCCTTTCAGGCGTTCGACCAGCTCGTCGACTTCGCCTTTGCCCGTTCCGCCGCCGATAATATCCTGGACCATCGCTTCAAGCGCGTCGAGGCATTTGAACAGCGTGTCGAAAATATGGCCGTTCATGCTGAGCTTCTCGTTGCGCACGAGGTCGAGCACGTTCTCCATCTCGTGGGTTAGCGAGGCAAGATCCTCGAATCCCATCGTCGCGGACATCCCTTTTAACGTATGCGCGGAACGGAAGATGACCTGAACGATGCCGATATCCTCCGGCTGCTGCTCCAGCCGAAGCATATTTTCGTTTAGCGCTTGCAAGTGATCGTTGGACTCGTCGATAAACATGGACATGTACTGATTCATTTCCATGGCCGGACACCTCCTTGTTGGCTGAACTTTCAGCGCGCTAGGTTTTGCGCGATTTCATTTCCTGCACGAGAGCCGGAGCGATGCCCTGCAGCGGCACTTGATGCGTCGCGGCGCCGAGCTCGACCGCCGAACGGGGCATCCCGTACACGACGCAAGTCTGCTCGGCTTCGGCGATCGTCGTCTGGGCTCCGTCGTCGAGCAGCGCCTTCATTCCTTTCGCTCCGTCGCTGCCCATTCCGGTCATCAGCACCGCATGGCGCTTGAGCTGCCGGTGGCCGATCAAGGATTCGAACAGGACGTCGACCGACGGCATATGGCCGCTTCGGGGTCCCTCGTTCGAAAGCTTGATCCGGTATTTGCCGGAGGCGTCCTTCGCCAGCGACATGTGCCTGCCGCCCGGGGCGATATACGCGGTCGCCGTCTCGATCTGCTCTCCGTCCGTTGCCTCCCGGACATGGATGCCGCAGAACGAATCCAGCCGCTGCGCGAGCGAATGCGTGAACTTGGGCGGCATATGCTGAACGACGAGAATCGGCGCCGGAAAATCCGCCGGAATGCCGGTCAGCACTTCATGCAGCGCCCGCGGTCCGCCCGTCGAAGTGCCGATCGCGACGATCTGCGTGAACGAGGACGTCGGCTTCGGTTCCGCCGGAGACAGCACTGCGGGCGGCGTGACGTTCGGCTGCCGAAGGGGCGGTCTCGCCTCCTTCTTGACGACGGACGGCGGCGCGCCGCCGTCCGTCGGCCTAGCCGGTTTGCGCAGGCTTTCCGGCGGCTCTGGTGGCTTCGGAGGCTTGGGCGCTCCCGCGGTTGCCGGTCTCGCGGGCGGATCGCTCTTGCGAATCTCCGTCTCCCTGCGGATCAACTTCTGCGGCTTGTCGATTCTTGGGAGCGCGACCGCCGGCTTCTTGACGGGAGCATCCTTGCCGGAAGCGGAATTGCCGGCAGATTCCTCTTCGGGCGGAGACTCCGCGGCCGCCAGCGCCGCCTCCTTCGTTTCCCCCACCGCGCGTGCGGCCGGAGAAGGAGAAGAAGGAGCCGTCTCGACCGCCTTCTCCACGACCGCCGGCAGCATCCGCAGCGGCCCCTTGTCGATCGTCTCCGCCACGATGCGCAGCTTCTCCAGCAACTGCTCTCCGACTTGCCGAATGTCCAGCTTCACGGCTCCGTCCGGCTTGCGAATGAAATCGATCGCGCCGAATTGGAGCGCTCGTATCGTATCTCTGGTACCGTTGTCCGTCACCGCGGACAGCATAATGACGGGAGTCGGCCTCATCGCCATAATGTTCTGCAGCGCTTCGATTCCGTTCATCCGCGGCATTTCCAAGTCCATCGTAATGATGTCGGGCTTAAGCTCCAGCGTCAGCTTGACGGCCTCTTCTCCGTCGCATGCGGTTGCCAACACTTTGAAAGCGGAGTCTATGTCGATGACGTCGCTGAACACTTTGCGCATGAAAGGGGAATCATCCACGATGAGCACTTTTAACTCCGTCATATGGCATCCTCCTCTTAATCTAGTTGTTTGATGTCTTCGCGCTCGCATGCCCGTAGGCTGGCGACCGATCAGCTCCAGAGCTTCTTCATTCGTTGCATGAATCCCGACAATCCGCGGACCGTCGACTGCGCTTGCGATCGCTCTTCCATCAGAAACCTGGACGCGATCCGGTCGATGCCCCGCATCGCCTCGCTATTGGGAAATGCGACCGACAGCGGCGTTTGCCGCCTGACCGCTTTGGAGACGCTGGCGTCGTCGGGAATGTAACCGAGCACCGGAATATCGATGCCGATATACTTGCTTGCCACTTGCCGGATGTTGTCGGCCGTCTGCGCGCCTTCGCGATCGTCGACGACCCGGTTGACGACGAGCCGGAACGGAACCTGGTACCCCATCGAGTTCACCATTTTGATCAAGGCGTACGCGTCCGTGATCGACGTCGGCTCCGGCGTCGTCACGACGACCGTCTCTTCGGCCGCCGCGATGAATCTCGTCGTCTCCTTGGACAAGCCCGCGCCCGTGTCGAACAGGATGAAGTCGACATGGCCGTGCAGCTTGCCGATCTGTTCGGCGAAATACTCCAGCTCTTGTTCCCTAAGCCGCACCAAATCTTGAAACCCGGATCCCCCGGCGATGAATTGCAGACCGCTCGGACCGATCTGGATAATTTCCCAGATCGACTTCTCGCCTTTAAGCAGATGGATGAGGTTGTACTTGGCCGGGGTGCCCATCAGCACGTCGATGTTGGCGAAGCTGATGTCCGCGTCGAACAGCAGCACGCTGTATCCCCGATTTTGCAAAGCCATCCCGAAGTTCAGGCTGAAATTGGATTTGCCGACCCCTCCTTTGCCGCTGGTGACCGTTACGACCTTGGTCGTCTTCGCCGACCGCAAGTCCTTCGAGTGGACCAAATGCCGGAGCGCCTGCGCCTGGTCAATCATCTCCCGGCTCCCCCAGCAGCTTGCGAACCAGGTCTTCCGGATCGAACGCCTTGATGTCGTCCGGCACCGCCTGCCCGCAAGTGTAATAGGAAATGCGGAAGTCGAATTCCTTGACGAGATTGACGACGGAGCCGTACGATTCCGTCTCGTCGAACTTCGTGAGCAGAAGCCGGCGGACTCCGTATTTCGCGAATTGCGAGGCTACCGCCTTCATGTCGGAATACTTGCTCGTCATGCTCAGAACGAGAATGGTCTCCGCCCCCTCCGCCGGCGATAGCAGGCTGTTGACTTCGGAGACGAACAGCTCGTTGCGGTAATTCCGGCCCGCGGTGTCCATGAACAACAAATCGCGGTCCCCTAACTTATGATAGGCCCGTGTCAATTCCCCGGGCGAAAACACGACTTCGAGCGGAACGTTCAAAATGTCCGCATACGTTCTTAGCTGGTCCACCGCGGCGATCCGATACGTATCCGCCGTAATGAATCCGACGCTGCGACGCTGCGCGAACGACTGGTCCGCCGCAAGCTTGGCGATCGTCGTCGTCTTGCCGACTCCCGTCGGCCCGACGAAATGAACGATGCGCGTCTCCTGAGCGATGCCCTCTCCTTTGGCTTCGTTCAACCAGGAGAGCAGGACGCCTCCTGCCGCTTCGTATGCATCCGCTTCATCTTCGCCGGCTTCCCTCAGCTTTGCCGCTGTCGCTTCCGCGAACTGTTCGACGTGCGCCGGCTCGACGCCTTGCGAGGCAAGCCGCTTGCTCCATTTCAGCACGGACTCGGGGATCGAGCGAGACGTCGTCGTCTGCGGCTTCGTCATTCGCGTCATCATTTCCCGCAGCGAACGAAGCTCCTGAAGCACGACGGACGTCTCGTCCCGCAGCTCGCTCTCACTGGACGCTTCCGGCTTCGACTCGGCGGCCGCAAGCGCGTCCGCCTTCAGCCGGTCGGCGATTCCCGATCGCAGCCGATCGAGAGGATCGGAAGAATCGAGAAAATCGCTTTCCGGCTGCTGCCGCTCCGCCGCCGCGATCGGCGCGGGCGGTTCGACCCTCGGAAGCGGATCGGCGGGCGGACGCGATTCGATCCGCGGGAGCGGATCGGACGGCGGCTCCTTCGCCGCGACGTTAACCGGGCTTGCGATCGGCTGCCTGCCGCTGTCCGAGAACGGCGGCTGCGTGTATCTCTCCCTGACGGCAACGGACGGAATCGGCACCGCCGCCGTCTCGTTCACCGCGGCCGGTACCGGCTTCGGCTCGGCCGCCGGCGGTTTCTCCGGCATTCTGACCGGCAAGGACGCGCGCGCGGGAGCTTTGCGGGCCGTCTCGTCGACGGCCGCGATCACTTCCATTCTTTTTTGGCGGAACATACCAAGAAATCCGCCTACGCGGATTTCTTTCGTATTCAAAATAACGGCGTCGGAGCCGAGCTCGGCGCGAATCAGCTGCACCGCTTCGGGCACGTCGTCGACTATGTATCGTTTGACCTTCATGCGCTCACCACCCCAACGCTCTGCACTTCAATGCTAGGCTCCAATTCGCTGTACGAGATGACCGGAATATCCTGCAAGCTTCTCTCCAGCAATTGCCGCAAATACATCCGGATCGTCGGAGAAGTCAGGATAATCGGCTGCTGTCCCGCCTGCACGAGGCGGTTCACCTGCTCCGTCAGTCTCTGGTAGATCGCTTGCGAGGACGCCGGATCCAACGCGAGATAGCTTCCCTGGTCGGACTGCTGCACCGCTTCCGCGATCTTCTTCTCGACGGCCGGGCTGACCGTAATGACCTTAAGCGGCTCCGCCGGCGACGCGTACTGCTGCGTGATCTGCCTGGACAGGCTCTGTCTGGCGTATTCCGTCAGCACGTCCGGATCTTTCGTGTACTTGCCGTAATCGGCCAGCGTCTCGAAGATCGTGACGAGATCCCGGATCGAGATTTTCTCCTTCAGCAGCTTGGACAGCACCTTCTGCACGTCCCCGACGCCGAGAATCGACGGTATGAGCTCCTCCACCAGAGCCGGATACGTGTCCTTGACGCTGTCGATCAGAGATTTCGTCTCCTGGCGGCCGATCAGTTCGTGCGCGTATTTCTTGATCACTTCCGTCAAATGAGTGGCGACGACCGACGGCGGGTCGACGACCGTGTAGCCGGCCATCTCCGCGCGTTCCTTCGTGGCTTCGTCGATCCAGAGCGCCGGCAAGCCGAACGCGGGTTCCTGGGTCTCGATACCCGTTACGGAGTCGTCGTCGAACCCCGGACTCATCGCCAAGTAGTGATGTATGAGTAATTCGCCGCGCGCCACCGTATTTCCTTTCATTTTTATGACATATTCGTTCGGTTTTAGTTGAATATTGTCGCGAATTCGGATAACGGGGACGATAAGTCCCATTTCGAGCGCGCATTGCCGTCGAATCATGATGATTCTGTCGAGCAGATCCCCGCCCTGCTGCGTATCCGCCAGCGGGATGAGACCGTAGCCGAATTCGAATTCGATCGGATCGACCTGAAGCAGGCTGATGACGCTCTCCGGACTGCGGACTTCCTCGATCTCCTTCTCCTCGACGAGCATTTCCGCTGCCTGCTGCTCCCGGTTCAGGTTCGTCTGCAGGCGGTATCCGGCGATTCCCAATATCGCCGCGTACGGAATCGTACTAAGAAGCGGAATCGGAGTGGCGATCCCGAGAAGGGCTATAGTCCCGGCTACGATATAGAGAAGCCGCGGATAACGAAGGAGCTGTTTGCTCAAATCGTCGGCCATGTTGCCGTCGGAAGCGGCCCGCGTGACGATGATACCTGCTGCGGTGCTGATCAGCAAAGCCGGAATCTGGCTGACGAGCCCATCGCCGATCGATAGCACGGAGTAGGTTTCGAGCGCGGACATGACATCCATACCGTGCACCGCCATACCTACGACGAAGCCCGCGATCAGGTTGATCAGCACGATGACAATCGAAGCGATGGCGTCCCCTTTGACGAATTTGCTGGCACCGTCCATGGCGCCGTAGAAATCCGCTTCCTTCTCGATTTTCTCCCGGCGCTCGCGCGCTTGCTGTTCGTTGATCAGCCCTGCGTTCAAGTCGGCGTCGATACTCATCTGCTTGCCGGGCATCGCGTCGAGCGTGAATCTCGCGCCGACTTCGGCGACGCGCTCGGAGCCCTTCGTAATGACGATGAACTGCACGACGACAAGGATGAGAAACACGACAAAGCCGACCGCAAGCTCCCCCCCGGCCACGAATCGACCGAACGTATCGACGACGTGGCCGGCGTCCGCTTCCGACAAAATAAGTCTTGTCGTCGAAACGTTGAGCGCGAGCCGGAAAACGGTCGTAACTAGCAGCAACGTCGGGAAAATGGAGAAGTGCAGCGCATCCCGGGTATTCATCGCGATCAACAAAATCATGATGGCTATGGAAATGTTGATGATGAGCAGGACGTCGAGCAGCCCTTTGGGAATCGGAACGACCATCATCAGAACGATGCCGATGACGCCGATTAATATGCTTAGGTCCCTAATTTTCATGACGCCACCCCACTCCTGTATAAAACTCATGCCCGACTTCGAACTTTTTGAACTTGATTTAAGTAATACATCCTCGAGTCTCGCTCGACTTACCTCCGGCCTTTAAGCCGGTATACGTATGCCAGCACTTCCGCGACCGCCTGGAACAGATCGGCGGGAACGCTTTGTCCCACTTCCGTTTTCTCGTACAATGCGCGGGCGAGCGGCTTGTTTTCCATCGTTATAACGTCGTTCTCTTTCGCAATCTCCCGAATTCTCAAGGCCAGATAGTCTTGGCCTTTGGCCACCACCGTCGGGGCGTCCATCTTCGACGCGTCGTATTTCAGCGCGACCGCGAAGTGGGTCGGGTTCGTAATGACGACGTCCGCGCTCGGCACTTCCTGCATCATCCGCATAAGCGCCATTCTGCGCTGGCGTTCTTTGATCTTGCCTTTGATGAGCGGATCGCCTTCCATGTTTTTGTATTCGTCCTTAATATCTTGCTTGCTCATGCGCAAATTTTTCTCATACTCGTAACGCTGATACATGAAATCGCCGATCGCGAGTATGAACAGCAGCACCGCGATGAAGATCCCTAAGCGGACGATCAAGCTGGTCGCGAAAGCGAATATGTCCTGCACGGGCAAATGAGCCAACTCGAGCAAGCGTTTCTTCTCCGACCACAGCACCGTGAATACGATAACCGCGACGCAGACGAGCTTCAGACCGCTCTTCAGAAATTCGATCACCGAACGCATACCAAACAAGTTTTTGAATCCTTTGAGCGGATTAAGCTTTTCGAATTTCGGTTTCAGCGGCTCGACCGTGAACAGCCAGCCGATCTGCACGTAGTTGGCAGCGAACGCGATCACGACGACGATGATGAATACCGGCGCCATCAGAATGAGCATTTGGACCGCATAATGATTAAACAGAGCGAGCACGTTGCTGTCGGTAACCTGCATATTCAGCCGATACAGGAACGCGTCTCCGATCAAGGACAGCAGCTGCTGTCTCAGGAACGGTCCGAGCATGACAAGAAAGCTGATGCAGGCGAGCAGGATAAGCGTGCTCGGAATTTCCGCGCTTTTGGCGACCTGTCCTTTTTTGCGGCTATCCTGGCGCTTCTTGGGCGTTGCCTTCTCCGTCTTCTCGCCGGAGAATAACTGCAGATCCATCTTCAGGCGATTGCGGGGCATGACACCACCTCCTGAACTTCGCGCCGTAAGATGTCTTTCATAGATTCCAAGCCTGGTTTGAACTATGTTCTATAACGGTTAAGACCTTGCCTTCAAAATCGTAAACAAATGCTCAAGCGCTTGGAACATCCGGTCGAAAATCATTTGAAACAACGTTCCAAATCCGGGAATCAGCAAAACGAGCAACGCAAGTCCGACCAATAGTTTCAGCGGCAGCCCGATGACGAATACGTTGTATTGCGGGGCCGCGCGGGCCAAGAGCGCCAATCCGAAGTCGGTCAGGAACATCGCCACGACGATCGGGGCGGAAATTTGCAGCGCCAGCAGAAACGTGTCCGCGAACGTGCGGGTCAGAAATTCCGTTACGCTTCCGCCATAATAGACTTGAAACAAATTGTTGTCCATCGGCAGCCACTTGTAGCTGTCCATAATGGCGGCCAACAAGTAATGATGGCCGTTGATGGAGAAGAAAACGAGAATGAGCAGCATGAACTTGAAGTTGCCCATGATCGGGGCGGACACGCCGGTTACCGGATCGACGATATTGGCCATCGCCAACCCCATCTGCATGTCCATAAGCCCTCCCGCAGTCTGAACGACCGCGAAAAACAGATAGGCCACGAAACCGATCAGCAAGCCCGCGAACACTTCTCGCATAATGGCCAGAATGAAAGTTGCGTCCGCCGTCACCTTCGTATCGAACCCGACGTTCAAAAAGACGATCAGGGAGACGAAGAAGCCGAGCCCGATCTTGATCGCAGCCGGAAAATTCCGGGACGAAAAGATCGGTGCGACAACAAAAAACGCTGTAATTCGACAAAAAACAAGCAGAAAGGCAGGGAAGACCTGCATGATGATGTTCATATCAAGTCACCCGATATACTTCTCCAAATTTCCTAGCAGACGCGCCGTGAAATCGACCATAATGTTCAAAATCCACGGCCCGAAAATCAATAAGGCGAGGAAAACGGCGATGATCTTGGGGACGAAGGCGAGCGTCTGCTCCTGGATCTGCGTCGTCGCCTGAAAGATGCTGACGCTGAGGCCTACGACAAGCGCGATGATCAGCATCGGCGCGCTTACTTTCAACACGGTAAACAGCGCTTGGCCCGCAAGGCCGATAATAAACTCCGATGTCATTGGCTTCTTCCCCCTCGTTCGAACGCCCGATTCAAGGACTAAAGCTGGTCAACAGCGACTTCACGACAAGATACCAGCCGTCCACGAGCACGAAGAGCAGAATCTTGAAGGGCAACGAGATCATAACCGGCGGGAGCATCATCATCCCCATCGCCATCAGCGTGCTGGCGACGACCATGTCGATGACGAGAAACGGAATGAAGATCATGAAGCCCATCTGGAATGCCGTTTTTAATTCGCTGATGGCGTAAGCCGGAACGAGCACGGTCATCGGAATGTCTTGATACGTTGCCGGCTTCTCGGTTTTCGTGTACTTCATGAAGAGCAGCAGGTCTTTCTCCCGCGTATGCTTGTACATGAACTCCTTCATCGGCACGGCAGCCTTCTCCAGTGCGTCCGTCTGGCTGATTTCGCCGGCCAAGTAAGGCTTGAGAGCCGTTTCGTTCACTTGCGACATCGTCGGAGCCATCACGAACAGCGTCATGAACAGCGCCAGTCCGATCAGTACCTGGTTGGGCGGCATCTGCTGCGTACCCAGCGACGTGCGCACGAACCCGAGGACGATGACGATTCTCGTAAAGCTCGTCATCAGCACGAGGATGGCCGGAGCCAAGCTCAGCACGGTAATGAGCAAGAGCAAGGACAACGCGGACGCGCCGACCGGCTCCGAACCGTCGCCGAGCGTTACCCCGATAATGGGGTCGGCATAGGCGGACGCCTGAAACCCGACCAGCAAAGCCTGCAACGTCAGGAAACTATATAAGATTTTTTTTCTCATCGCTCATCTGTCCGATCTTCAGAACGGTTATCCTCCAGCAGTTGTTCCGCCTTCTGCCTTCGCTCGGAAAGCTCGCGGAGCCGGTTTTCCAACGACTTCTCGAAGCTGGAATCGGCTCCGGCGGTTGTGGAGGCTAGGTCCTCGCTCCGAGGTTTGTTGCGCTCCGTCCATTTGCGAAGCCAATCGGGCAGCGCCGGTCCCATGTTAGCCATGCCGGCTTCATGCTCCGCCAGCAAAGCGTCCACGATCTCCGGGTCCGTGATCGACTCCAGCAGCGTGATATTCTCTCCGACCCCGAGCACATAGATCCGCCCGTTCCACTCCACGATCTGCATCGACTTGTTCGTGCCCAGCGGATATCCTCCGAGCGAACGCAGCGAACGGTTCATCCCCCACCCGCGATTGCGTTTCGCCAGGAAGCGCAGAACGAGCACAATCAAGCCGATGATCAGTCCAAGGACAACGAGCACCCGGATCAAATCCCAAACCGAGCCTAGCGACGACGTATCCGGCAACTCATCGGCAAGCCCGTATGTTCGCATGAATCTTCAACGCTCCCGCCCCGGGTTAACCCAGCGTTTTCTTGATCGCTTCGATGACCCGATCCGCTTGGAACGGCTTGACGATAAAGTCTTTGGCCCCGGCTTGGATGGCGTCGATGACCATCGCCTGCTGGCCCATGGCCGAACACATGATGACTTTGGCGTTGGAATCGAGCTTGCGGATTTCCTTAAGCGCCGCTATTCCGTCCATCTCGGGCATCGTAATGTCCATCGTGATCAGGTCCGGGTTCAGATCTTTATATTTTTCGATAGCTTGCGCTCCGTCCTGCGCTTCCCCTACGACCTCGTACCCGTTTTTCGTTAAAATATCGCGGATCATCATGCGCATGAATGCTGCGTCGTCAACGATGAGAATGCGGTTTGCCATTTCTGTTTCCTCCCGATTAGCTTATTGGATTTTTTGGACGCGATCCCATTGACTGACGATATCGGTAACGCGTACCCCGAAGTTCTCGTCAATGACAACGACTTCGCCTTTGGCGATCAATTTGTTGTTAACCAAGATGTCGACGGGTTCGCCGGCCAGCTTGTCCAGCTCGATAATAGAGCCCTGGGACAGTTCCAAAATATCCTTAATCTGCTTCTTCGTACGCCCGAGTTCCACCGTGACTTTCAGAGGAATGTCGAGCAGCAGATTAAGATTCGTTTCGTCCGCCTGCGCGTATCCGCCGCCCTGGAAGTTGGCGAATTGAACCGGATTGACGTTGACGTTCCGGTTCATGCCGCCTCCGCCGCCGAGCGTCTGCGGATAGTTTGGCATCGGAGCTCCGTAGCCGGGCGGCACGGCGGCCATCGGAGGCGCTTGGTGCGCCTGCGGCGGGGGCGTGTGTGCCGGCGGCGCGGAGTAAGCCGGCTGTGCGGGCGGCGCAGGCTGAGGCGCCGGTTGAGCTGCCGGCTGCGGAGCAGGCGCCGGCTCCGACGATGCGCCTCCCATCAACGAGCTTACCAGTTCCTTGGCGAACGGGACGGTCAGCAGCTGCATGATCGAGGAATCGATCAAATCCCCGATCTTCAATCGGAAGGAGATCTTAACGAAAATATTCTCCTGCGGCAGATTAGAGACTCCGGAATTGTTCTTAACGTCCATAATGTCGATGCCCGGAGGGGAAATGTTGACCATCCGGTTGAAGATCGTCGACATCGAGGTCGCGGACGAGCCCATCATCTGGTTCATCGCTTCCTGAACGGCGCTAATGTGGATCTCGTTCAACTCCTCCGTCGTCACGTTGCCTTCGCCGCCCAGCATCAGATCGGCGATGACTTGCGCGTCGTGGGATTGGATCACGAGGGAATTAATCCCTTCGAACCCTTCAACGTAGCTGACGTGAACCGCCACGTGAGGCTTCGGAAACTCGGATTCGAACTTGTCTCTGACGATCGCGGACACGGTTGGGGTCGTAATGTCGACCTTCTTGCCGAGCAGCG